>JBQCIY010000053.1:0-35674 GCA_051953275.1 Devosia sp.
GCCTTCACGACGATCGAGGAATAGTCGTCGTTGCTGCGTTCGAAGCGTTCCGCGATCGCCTGCTCCTCGAGCCCCGCCGTGACCACGAAGCCGCCGATGTAGTCGGGAATACCGACGGGGGCCACGAAATCGGCGAGCGCCAGGTTGGGCTTTTCCTTCAGCTTGCTGAGTTGCTGGCGCAGCGTGAAGAAGGTCGCGAGCTCATCGGTCCGGCTGTCGTCGGTGTAGAGCACGATATCGTCCTCGACCCGGTTGGCCGGCCAGAAGCCGATCACTGCCTTGGGCCGGAACCAGTTCTTCTGCAGCACCTCGCGCAGCATGTTCTGCGCATCGTCCCAGAGCTGGCGCGCCGCCGGCCCCTGCTTCTCGTCCTCGAGCAGCGCCGGATAGCGCCCTCTCATCTCCCAGGCCTGGAAGAACGGCGTCCAGTCGATGTAGTGCGACAGCTCTGTCAGGTCGTAATTCTCGAACACCCGCGTACCGAGGAAGCTTGGCTTGGGCGGGGCGTAGGCCGTCCAGTCGGTCTTGAAACCGTTGGCGCGCGCCTTGTCGAGCGGCAAGCGCTGCTTTTCGGATTCCGCCTGCGCATGCCGCGCCGCGACACGCGCATACTCGGCCTTGATGTCCGCGACATAGGCCGGCCGCTGCTCGGGCGAGAGCAGGGCGGAGACGACACCCACCGCACGGCTCGCGTCGTTGACGTGCACCGTCGGACCGCTCGTGTATTCGGGGTGGATCTTGACCGCCGTGTGCACGCGGCTGGTCGTCGCGCCGCCGATCAGCAGCGGGATGTCGAAGCCCTCGCGCTGCATTTCGGCGGCGACATGCGCCATCTCGTCGAGCGACGGCGTGATCAGCCCGCTGAGGCCGATGATATCGACATTCTCCTTGCGTGCCGTCTCGAGGATCTTCTGGCTCGGCACCATGACGCCGAGGTCGATGATCTCGTAGTTGTTGCAGCTCAGCACAACGCCGACAATGTTCTTGCCGATGTCGTGGACATCGCCTTTCACCGTCGCCATCAGGATTTTGCCGGCCGACTTGTAGCCGCGTGCGTCGCCGCTGGAATCCTTTTCGGCTTCCATATAGGGCAGCAGATGCGCCACCGCCTGCTTCATCACCCGCGCCGACTTGACCACCTGCGGCAGGAACATCTTGCCCGATCCGAACAGGTCGCCGACGACGCTCATTCCCGCCATCAGGGGCCCCTCGATGACGTGCAGCGGCCGTTCGGCCGCGAGCCGGGCTTCCTCGGTGTCCTCATCGATGAATTCGGTGATGCCGTTGACCAGCGCATGCGAAATCCGCTCGGCCACGGGCTTGGTGCGCCAGGTCAGGTCTTTGCCTTTGGCCTCCTGTCCGGCACCGCCCTTGAAACGCTCCGCCAGGTCGAGCAGGCGCTCGCTCGCGTCGGACCGGCGGTTGAGGATCACGTCCTCGCAGGCCTCGCGCAACTCCGGCTCGATCGATTCATACACCGCGAGCTGGCCGGCGTTGACGATGCCCATGTCCATCCCCGCCTGGATGGCGTGATAGAGGAACACGGCGTGCATCGCCTCGCGCACCGGCTCGTTGCCGCGGAACGAGAAGCTGAGGTTGCTGACGCCGCCGGAAATGTGAACGTACGGCAGGGTCTGCTTGATCCGGCGCGTCGCATTGATGAAGTCGACGCCGTAGTTGACGTGCTCCTCGATCCCGGTCGCAATGGCAAAGATGTTTGGATCGAAGACGATGTCCTCGGGCGGAAACCCAACCTCTTCAGTCAGGAGCTTATAAGCCTTGGTGCAGATCTCGACCTTGCGTTCCTCGGTGTCGGCCTGCCCCTGTTCGTCGAACGCCATGACCACCACCGCCGCGCCGTAGGCACGCACCGTCCGCGCCGTTTCGAGGAACTTGTCGACGCCTTCCTTCATCGAGATCGAATTGACCAACGGCTTGCCCTGCACGCATTTGAGCCCGGCCTCGATCACCGAGAACTTGGAGGAGTCAATCATCAGCGGCACGCGGGCGATGTCGGGTTCCGCGGCGAGCAGGTTGAGGAACTCGACCATCACCTTCTCGCTGTCGATCAGGCCCTCGTCCATATTGACGTCGATCACCTGCGCGCCGTTTGCCACCTGGTCGCGCGCCACTTCGAGCGCCGCCGTGTAGTCGCCGGCGGTGATCAGCTTGCGGAAGCGCGCCGAACCGGTGACGTTGGTGCGCTCGCCCACGTTCACGAACGGGATTTCAGGCGTCAGCGTGAACGGTTCGAGGCCGGACAGCCTGAGTTGTGTCGGCACGGTCGGAATCTTGCGCGGCTTGTGCTTGGCGGCGACCTCCGCAAAGGCGGCGGTGTGCGCCGGCGTCGTCCCGCAACAGCCGCCGATGATGTTGACGAGGCCCTCGCGCGCGAACACGTCGAGTTGCCGCGCCATGAACTCCGGACTCTCGTCGTAGCCGCCGAACTCGTTGGGCAGGCCGGCATTGGGGTACGCCATGATGAACGTGTCGGCCACGTCGCTCAGTTCGGCGATGTGCGGCCGCATGGCGTTGGCGCCCAGCGCACAGTTGAGTCCGATCGTAAACGGCCGGGCATGCCGCACCGAGTACCAGAACGCTGTCGGCGTCTGGCCGCTGAGCGTACGGCCGCTGAGGTCGGTGATGGTCCCCGAAATCATGATCGGCAGTTCGAAGCCGCGCTCGGCGAAGATCCGCTGCGCCGCGAAGATGCCGGCCTTGGTATTGAGCGTGTCGGTGATCGTCTCGAACAGCAGCAGGTCGGCACCGCCGTCGATCAGCCCGTTGATCGCCTCGGCGTAGGATGCCGCGATCTGGTCGAAGGTGACGTTGCGATGGCCCGGATTGTTGACGTCCGTCGACATTGACGCCGTCTTGTTGAGCGGCCCGAGTGCGCCCGCGACGAACCGGCGTTTGCCGTCCTTGTCCTGTGCCAGCTGCGCCGCCTCGCGGGCCAGCCTCGCGCCGGCGACGTTGAGCTCGTAGGCCAGGGCCTCCATGCCGTAATCGGCCTGGACGATCGAGGTGGACGAAAACGTGTTGGTCTCGCAGATATCGGCGCCGGCGAGGAAGTATTCGAGGTGGATCGCCCGGATCGCATCGGGCCTGGTCAGCACCAGCAGGTCGTTGTTGCCGCGGACGTCCTTGATCCAGTCCTTGAACCGCTCGCCGCGGTAACCGGCCTCATCCAGCTTGAGCTGCTGGATCATCGTCCCCATCGCCCCGTCGAGAACCAGGATTCGGTCGGCTGCCGCCGCGGTGAGGGCGGCGCGGGCATCGTTGTGGGTCGGCAGGGGCTTGGTCATGAATGGTCTCCGTGCCGACGGAGCGGCGCATGGTCGACAACTAGAGGCAGGGATATAAAGATATCTTTATATGATTGCCAGAGCTTGGTCGGGTCTCGCATTTTTCGCGGCATTCGTCGTGCGAAAAAGCGTTCCGGAAGGGCCTATTTATGCCTCCGAAATGATCGAATTGATTCAAATTAACCGGGCCGCAACCACGTTTTGCGATCTCAGCCGAAACCCTTGGCGCTGTTGCTAAAATGCCGCCCAGGGTCGGGTTGAGGTGCGGTTCAGTTGCAGTCGAGTTTGCGTGCGTGGCGTTTTGTTGCCCTGCTGGTGCTGGTGGCCCCGGCCATTGCGGCCTGCGCCACCAACCATAGCGGCGTGCATCGCGCCGCGTTCACCTCGCGCGAGTACGGCGTCGCCGTAAGCCCCCGTGTGACAACGGCAAAATACCCTCCGCGCGGTGGCGGCAGGGCCATGTCCAACGATCCCTATGTTGTCCATGGCGTCACCTACAAGCCCGTCGCCGGGCCCGGCTACGTCGCGACCGGCGAAGCCTCCTGGTACGGCCAGGACTTTCACGGCCGCCTGACCGCCAACGGCGAAATCTTCGGCGCCTACTACCTCACCGCCGCCAGTCCCGTCCTCCCCATTCCGAGCTATGCCCGTGTAACCAATATGGAAAATGGCCGCTCGGTGATGGTCCGCATCAATGATCGCGGCCCCTATATGGCCGGCCGCGTGGCCGATCTCAGCTATGAAACGGCCCGCGTTCTTGGCTTCGTCAATCAGGGCAGCGCCGAGATCAAGATCGCTTATGTCGGCCCTGCGCCGCTCAACGGCGACGACAACCGCATGCTCGAAGCTTCGTTGACGACACAACCGGTGCCCGATCCGTCGTTCGGCGGGCAGGGCGATACCCGCATCGCCATGGCCGATCCGGTGGCGACGAGCAGCCCGGTTTCCCGCACCTCCAGCCATACCGCACCCCACCGCCCGGTGTTTTCCGGGGGACTCATCGGCGACCTGATCAAGTCTCTGGGCTATGCGGAGACCCCATCCGCCGCCAATGTGAATGCCGCCGTCGCGGCCGCTACGGCCATGGCCACCCGGGCCTCAGCGCTCGACGACTGGAAGGCTTCGGTCGATGACGACGCGCGCAAGATGAGGCTTGGCCTCGGGACGTTCGTTGACCCGCAGCAAGCCCGGTCCATCGCGGAATCCTTTGCGCTGTTGGGCGCCGTGGACGAAGATGATGTCCAGAGCAGCGGTCAGCCGGCCATTCGACTGACGCTCACCCACCTGAAGCCGGGCGTTGCCCGTGCGGACGTCGTGTCGCTGGCGGGCAAACTTGGCCTCAACGACTTAGTTCTTTATTAGTCGATACGCGCCGCGGCGGCGCGACTCTGGTTGGTGCGATGCGGATTCGCTTGAAGTATTTGCTGCTGGCGTTCCTGCTGGCTTTCGGCGCGGTGACCCCGTCGATCGCCCAGGACTTCGACAGCAAAGCAAAATTCGCGATCCTCCTCGACTACGAGACCGGCACAGTCCTCTACAGCAAGAATGCCGACGAGCGCATGGAGCCGGCCAGCATGGCCAAGCTCATGACGCTGGCGGTCGTGTTCACCTACCTGCAGCAGGGAAAGCTCAAGCTCGACGACGAATTCTTCATCTCCGAGCATGCCTGGCGGGACGGGGGTGCGGCTTCGGGTAGCTCGACTATGTTCGCCGCACTCAACTCGAAAATCAGCGTCGAGAACCTGCTCAAGGGCGTCATCGTGCAGTCGGGCAACGACGCCGCAATCGCCCTGGCCGAAGGCATTGCGGGCTCGGAAGCGACCTTCGCCAAGATCGAAAACCAGCTCGCGGCCCAGATCGGCCTTACCAATTCGCATTTCACGAACGCCACGGGGCTCCCCGATCCCGACCTCTATACGACGGCCCATGATCTCGCGACGCTCAGCCGCTACATCATCAAGAATTTCCCGGAATTCTATCCGCTGTTCTCGATGCCCGAGTTCACCTGGAACAAGATCAAGCAGCCCAACCGTAACTCGCTGCTCGAGGTCGGCATTGGCGTCGATGGGTTGAAGACCGGCCACACTGAAGAGTCCGGCTATGGCGAAGTCGTCTCGGCCCCCAATGACGGCCATCGGCTGATCGCGGTGATCCAGGGTCTGAACTCGATGAAGGAGCGGGCCGAGGAAGCCCGCAAGCTGATTACCTGGGGGATGCGTGGGTTCGAGACGATCCCGGTCTACCCCAAGGGCAAAGTCGTGGCCTATGCCAACGTCTTCGGCGGTGCGAAGGCGAGCGTCGGCCTGGTCGGCAAGGACAAGATCGACCTGTTCGTGCCGAAGGGCTCGCCGAATTGCCCGGCGGCGACGGTGACGTACCGCGGCCCTTTGCGTCCGCCGGTGCAGGAGGGCCAGCAGATTGCCCAACTCCACGTCTTCTGCGACGGCAAAGAAGTGCAGACGAGCCCGCTCTACGCCCAGCAGACGATAGAGCAGGGGGATCTGTTCCGCCGCTCGGTCGATGCCGCCAAGCAGCTCCTTTTGGGTTGGTTGCCCTGATGCTGGATCGCGCTGCCCAGCGCGCACGGTTCATTACCTTCGAGGGTGGTGAAGGCGTCGGCAAGTCGACCCAGGTCAAGCGTCTGGTGGCGTCGCTCGAGAAACGGAAAATCACCGCGGTGCGCACGCGCGAACCCGGCGGTACGCCCAATGCCGAGGCGGTACGTGCGTTCATCCTGCAAGGGCGGTCGGAGCAATGGGGACCCGGCGCCGAGGCCGTCTTGTTCGCGGCGGCTCGCCTCGATCACGTCAACCGCCTGATCGCTCCCAATCTGAAAGCGGGCAAGTGGGTGATTTCCGATCGCTTCTCGGACTCGACGCGTGCCTATCAGGGCCTGACGGGCGGCGTGGACGTAAAGCTGATCGATGCCCTCGAGGTCCTGGCGCTCAATGACAACAAGCCTGACCTGACTATCGTGCTCGACATGGATCCGGAGATCGCCTTCCGGCGCGTGCTCGAGCGGGAAACCGAGGCCGCACTGGCCGAGACGGGTGACCGCTTCGAGAAGGAAGACATCGACTGGCACAAGCGGCTGCGCGAAGCCTTCCTCGGAATCGCCCGCAACAACGTCGATCGCTGCGTCGTCATTCCCGCCAACCAGACCGAAGACGCTCTCGAACAGGAAATCTGGGACGTCCTGACGCGTCGCTTTCCCGAGCTCGACGGGCCGCCGCAGTGAGCGCCAGCGACGACGTGCGTGAAGCGGACCAGCTCGACGGCGTTCCGTTGCCCGAGAGCCGGCTCCGCGTGGTTGGCCACGAGTTGGCAAGGGGCGCAGTTCTCGAAGCCCTTGCCGCATCCCGCCTGCCAGGTAGCATCCTGCTGCACGGGCCGCGCGGCGTCGGCAAAGCAACGCTGGCGTTCGACATTGCCCGCCAAGTCTTCACGCGCACCAGCGACGAGAGCGCGACCCATATTGCCGCGCAGGTGGCGGCCGGCGCCTACCCCAACTTGCGCATCTTGCGCAAAGCTCCGCGCGACACCGGCAAAGGGTTCTTCACGGCTATTCGTGTCGACGAGGTCCGCAGCCTCATCGAAGAGTCGCGGATGACCCGCGGCCGCGCCGGCTTCCGCGTCGTTATCGTCGACTCCATAGACGACTGTAACCCCTCGTCGGCCAACGCCCTGCTCAAGATCCTCGAAGAGCCCCCGGCCGAGACAATTTTCATCCTCGTTGCGCATCGGCCGGGCGGTCTGTTGCCGACCATCCGGTCGCGCTGTCGGCAGATTGCTCTCCGTCCGCTGACCGATGCGCAGGTTCGAGAGGTTCTTGGCGACCAGCCAGGCTTGGACCATGCCGTGGAACTGGCGGCGGGACGACCGCGCCGGGCTTACGAAGCGCTGGCACTGGGCGAAAACGCGGGCCTGACGGCACTGCGCCGCTGGCTGCAGACGCCGGCGCATGGAGCAACCGCTCCCTATCTGGCGGTCGCCGATACCCTTGCAGCCGATAAGGACGGTGCCGCCTACGCCTTTGGCCGCGAAATGCTGACCGACTGGATCGCCGCCGAAGCGCGTGAGGCGGCCCGGAGCGGGCAAAGCGCCCGGCTTGCCTCGGTTACGACGCTATGGGACAAGGCCACCGCCTTGTTTGCCGACGCGGACGAATACAACCTCGATGCGCGGCAGACGCTGGTTTCGATCTTTGACGAGATCAGGCGGCACGCCCAGACCCACCTCGCAGCACCCGTTCGATGACCCGAAACGCCTATTACGTCACTACCGCGATTGCCTATCCCAACGGGGAGCCGCACATCGGCCACGCCTACGAGATGGTGGCGACCGATGCGATTGCCCGCTGGCGTCGGCTCGAGGGGAGGGACGTCTTCTTCCTTACCGGCACGGACGAGCACGGTCTCAAGATGGTGCAAACCGCGCAGCGCGAGGGGCTCAGTACACGGGCACTGGCGGACCGTAACTCGGCGCGGTTCCGCGACCTTGCAGCGGCGCTCAACATCTCGAACGACGACTTCATCCGAACGACCGAAGAGCGGCATATCCAGTCGAGCCAGGAAATCTGGCGCCGTATGGCCAAGGCCAACAACGGCGACATCTACACCGCCACCTACACGGGCTGGTATTCCGTCCGCGACGAGGCCTATTTCGACGACGACGAGTTGATCGACGGCGAGGGCGGGAAGAAGCTTGCTCCATCAGGCGCCGAGGTGAAGTGGGTTGAGGAGCCGAGCTATTTTTTCCGACTCTCGGCCTACCAGGATCGACTGCTCAAGCTCTACGAAGAGCAACCGGATTTCATCGCGCCCCCCGAGCGCCGAAATGAAATCATCTCCTTCGTAAAGAGAGGCTTGCAGGACGTATCGATCTCAAGAACGACGTTCAACTGGGGTATTCCCGTCCCGGATGCGCCGGGCCATGTCATGTATGTCTGGATCGACGCGCTCACCAACTACATCACCGGTGTCGGCTTTCCCGACGACAAGGGAGCGCAGTTCCAGAAGTTCTGGCCGGCGGACCTGCACGTCATCGGCAAGGACATTATCCGCTTCCATACGGTTTACTGGCCCGCGTTCCTGATGAGTGCCGGCCTGCCGGTACAAAAGCGCGTCTTTGCCCATGGCTTTCTCACCTCGGAAGGCAAGAAGATGTCGAAATCGCTCGGCAATGTCGTCGATCCGTTCGACGTCGTCGGCGAATTCGGCGCCGATCCGGTGCGCTACTACTTCCTGCGGGAGATCTCGTGGGGGCAGGATGGCGACTGGGGGCGCGACAAGTTCATCAACCGCAACAACGCCGACCTCGCCAACAATTTCGGCAATCTGGCGCAACGCTCGCTGAGCATGATCGCCAAGAATTTCGGCGGCGAGATGCCCCCAAGGCAGGTGGGCTCAGCCGAGGACAACAAGATCGTCGCAGAAACCATCGCCTCCATCTCGCGCATGGAAGAGGCGATGATCACCGAGCAGCTGCACGAGGCGGCCGCTGAGCTGATTGCCGCGCTGAGTGCTGCCAATCTGTATTTCGCTGAGCAGGCGCCGTGGGGCAAGAAGAACGATCTTGAGCGAATGGGGTCCATCCTTGCGACCACGGCCGATGTCGTGCGCCGTTGCGCGATAGTGGCCCAGCCCTTCGTTCCGGGGTCGGCCGCAAAGGTGCTGGACCTGCTGGCCGTGCCTGCAGATGCGCGCCTGCTGCAACACGCGCTCGATCCCGACCTGGTCGTTCCGGCAGGCAGCAGGCTCCCGGCGCCCGAACCGGTCTTCCGCAAATTCGAGCAGGCCAAGGCCGGCTAGAGTGCTGATCGACTCCCACTGCCATCTCGATTTCCCCGAACTTGCGGCGGATCGCGCCGGCGTTCTCGATCGAGCGCACCGGAACGGTGTGGACGCGATGGTGACCATCTCGACGCGCGTCCGACGGTTCGATGAAATCCGGATGATCGCCGAAACGAACAGCGACGTCTGGTGCTCGGTCGGGACCCACCCCCACAACGCGCACGAGGAACTCGATATCCAGGCCGAAGACCTCGTGCGTTTGTCGGAGCACCCGCGTTGCGTCGCCATTGGCGAAGTCGGCCTCGACTATCACTACTCGGGCGACCGGTCGGCTCAGGCAATCGGGTTTCGCCGCCACATCACGGCCGCACGCGAAACGGGGTTGCCGCTGGTCATCCACGCCCGGGAAGCCGACAACGACGTGGCAGCGATCCTGGAAGACGAGTCGGAGAAGGGGGCTTTCCCGTTCGTCCTCCATTGCTTTTCGTCCGGACTGGAGCTCGCACGGCGTGGCCTGGCGCTCGGCGGCTACGTGTCGTTCTCGGGCATCCTGACCTTCAAGAACGCCCCGGTCGTACAGGAGGTCGCGCGCGCGGCTCCCGCCGACCGAATCCTGGTCGAAACCGACGCGCCGTACCTCGCACCAGTCCCCCACCGCGGTAAACCGAACGAACCGGCCTTCGTCCGTCACACCGCGGAAAAACTCGCCGAACTGCGAGGAATTCCATTCGACGAGATCGGCCAGATAACGACGGCGAATTTCTTCCGTCTCTTCTCCAAGGCAAGACCGGGCTGATGACAAAGGCAACCAGCATCGTTGCAACCATCATGGGGTGCGGGTCCTCCGGCGGGGTGCCGCGGATCGGCGGGCACTGGGGCGCCTGCGATCCCGCGAACCCGAGAAATCGCCGGCGCCGCTGCTCGTTGCTGATCGAAGCACGTACCGGCGACAGCGAACCGACGCGCATCATCGTGGACACCGGGTGCGACCTGCGGGAGCAACTGCTCGACGCAGGCGTCGATCGGGTTGATGCCGTCCTCTACACGCACGAACACGCCGACCATACGCACGGCATCGACGACCTGCGAGTGCTGGCTCTTAATACCCGGAAGCGGGTGAACGTGTATTTCAGCCACGAGGCCGGACAGCGTATCGTCCAGTCGTTTTCCTACTGCTTCACCGCTCCACCAGGCAGCGGTTATCCTCCCATCCTCAACCAGAACGTGATTTCAGCCGGAACGCCGCTGACCATCAGCGGCCCGGGCGGGGAGGTCGAGATCCTACCGTTCCGGCAGGAACATGGTGAAATATCCTCGCTCGGATATCGGATCGGCAACTTCGCATATTCCTGCGATCTGAGCGGCATCCCGGACGAGTCAGATGGCGCCGTCTCCGGGCTGGACGTCTGGATTCTGGATGCGCTGCGCCCGGCCCCCCATCCGAGCCATCTGAGCCTGTCGCAGGCGCTTCAACAGGTGGAAAAGTACCGGCCGCGGCACGCCGTCCTGACCAATCTTCACATCGACCTCGACTACCAAGAGACGGACCGGATCACCCCCGACCATGTCCGGCCGGCATTCGACGGGATGCAGATCGATGTCATTGGCGGCCGCATCATTTCTGCGCGCTGAAGCCGCGAAAACTCGTCAGATACCCTCTCCCAGAGGTTAATGGCATCGATTTCGGAATCAGCCTTTGGAATCAATTTTCTATTGCTGATTCAGTGGCTTGCGGACGTGAGGTACGTGCCCGAAATTTCCGGCTTACCCGCGTTGACAGACGCGCCCCCGACGCCGATAACACGGCCCGTACTTCTTGCCCGGTGAGATTGGCCGGAGAGCATGAAGTTGGGAGGACACAAACTCATGCGTTACCTAGGAAAAGTTGCAACTATTGCGGTCATGGCTGGTGCCGTGGCGCTCGCCTCGGGTTCGGCGATCGCGGCTGGTCTTTCGGCCGCGGACCTGGCGGCTGGCGGTGGCCAGGACGCGACCTTTGCCAAGCTCGCGTCGCTCAAGGACGTCGCCAAGGCCGGCAAGGGCAAGATTGCCGTACTGCTGCCCGACACCCAGTCGAGCGCCCGTTGGGCCGGCGTCGATGCCCCCGGCTTCGATGCGGCCTTCAAGGCTGCCGGCCTGACGTCGGACGACTACATGATCGTCAACGCTCAGGGCTCGCCGCAGACCCAGCAGACCCAGGCCGAACAGGCCATTACGCAGGGCGCCTCGGTCATCGTGATCGCCAACCTCGACTCCGGTTCGGCGGCTGCCATCGAATCCACCGCGAAGGCCCAGGGCATTGTCTCGATCGACTACGACCGTCTGACCCTGAACGGCGACGCGGCCTACTACGTGTCGTTCGACAACGTGGCCGTCGGCAAGCTGCAGGGCGAAGGCCTCGTTCAGGCGATCAAGGACTGGAACGTCAAGAACCCGCAGATCTTCGAGCTCGGCGGTTCCCCGACCGACAACAACGCCACCCTCTTTGAGCAGGGCTACGACTCGGTTCTGCAGCCGCTCTATGACAGCAAGCAGGCGACCCTCGTCAGCCGTATCCGCGTTCCGAACTGGGACAACCAGCAGGGCGCGACCATGTTCCAGCAGGGCTTGCAGGCCAACCCGCAGATCAATGCGGTGCTGGCAGCCAATGACGGTCTCGGCCAGTCGGCGATCTCGATCTTGAAGAACAACAAGGTTGGTCCCAAGACCGTGCCGGTCACCGGTCAGGACGCCACACTGCAGGGCATCCAGAACATCCTCGCCGGCTATCAGTACATGACCGTGTACAAGCCGATCTACGAGGAAGTCGCTGGTGCTGCGACGCTCGCCATTCTCGCCCGTGCCGGCCAGACCCCGGATCCGAGCCTGCTGAACGGCGAAGTCGACGCCCAGAACCACAAGACCCCGTCGCTGCTGCTGACGCCGCAGTCGGTCAACGCGTCGAACATCCAGTCGACCGTCATCGCTGACAAGTTCATCGATCCGGCTCAGCTCTGCGCTGGCGACTTCGCCAAGGCCTGTGCCGACGCTGGCGTAAAGTAAGTCACAATTCCGCGAAAACAGTCGCCCGGCTCGTCATGGGCCGGGCGATTTGCTAACTGAATACGCCATTCGGGGGACATCTATGGCTGACACGCCGCTGCTCGAAATACGCGACGTCCACAAGCACTTTGCAGCCATCCAAGTGCTGCGCGGCGTCAATATGACGGTGAGAGCGGGCGAGGTCACGGCCCTGGTCGGCGATAACGGCGCCGGCAAATCCACACTCATCAAGTGCCTCGCCGGCATCAACCAGCTCGACGGCGGGCAAATCATCTGGGAAGGCCAGCCGGTCCACATCGCCAATCCAAAGGCCGCGGCCGCCATCGGCATCGAATTCGTCTATCAGGACCTGGCCCTGTGCAACAATCTGGACATCGTCCAGAACATGTTCCTCGGACGCGAGAAGGTCAGCGGTCCGTTCCTTGACGACGAGGCCATGGAAGACTTGGCGCGTGAGACGCTCGCCGGCCTCAACGTCACTACGATCCGATCTATCCGGCAGCAGGTGTCGAGCCTTTCGGGCGGTCAGCGCCAGTCGGTGGCGGTGGCCAAGGCGGTGATGTGGAATTCCAAGCTCGTCGTACTGGACGAGCCGACCGCCGCCCTCGGGGTCGCGCAGACCGCACAGGTGCTCGCGCTGGTGCGCCGCCTCGCCGACCGGGGTCTCGGGGTGATCATCATCTCCCACAATCTCGAGGACGTGCTGAAGGTCGCCGACAGCATCGCCGTACTTCGCCTCGGCGTTCTGGTCGCCCAGCCGCGCAAGGACGAAGTGTCCAGCCGCGAGCTCGTTGAGCTGATTACCACCGGCCGCTCGGGAACGCGCTTCCCAGGCACGCCGATCCAGTCCGATGCGGCGTCCGCCGCGGTTGCCCATTGAGCCGGGAAGGGGCCTCGCAATGACCGATACCAATCCCGCCTCGCCGCGCCCCAACGCCGCCAGTGCAGCGCCGGCGACCCCGGAAGTCGCCAGTATCGGCACAGCGGCAAATCTGTCCGAATATGCCCGCAACTGGCTCGTCCGCGTCCGGGCAGGCGATACCGGCGCGCTGCCGGTGATCGCCGGCCTGATCATCCTCGCGGTGATCTTCCAGACTTTGAACCAGAACTTTCTGACGCCAGGCAACCTCGTGAATCTGATGGTGCAGGGTGCCGTATACATGCTGTTCTCGCTTGGCATGATCTTCATCCTGCTGCTGGGCGAGATCGACTTGTCGATCGGTTTCATCGGCGGCGTCGCCGGCGTCGTCACGGCTCTGCTGATCTACGGCAATAGTGGCTGGCCTTGGTATCTCGGGCTCGCCGCTGGGCTTCTGAGCGCCATCGGTATCGGCCTGTTCAACGGCATCATCATCACCGGGATCGGCCTGCCGGCCTTTATCGTGACGCTGGCGGGTCTGCTCGCCTGGAACGGCGTCATGCTGATCATTTTGGGCAACGGCGGCACGATCCCGATCAACAACGACATGATCAACAACCTCGCCAACGGCCTGCTCGACCCGACGGTGAGCTGGATCGTGGGCGCGGCGATCGTGGTCATCATCTGCGGCGACATGTTCCTGTCGTATCGCCGCCGCAAGCACAGCCTCGAGCCCATCAGCGTGCTCTGGCTGAAGATGGCTGGGATCGCCATCGCCGGCATTGTCGTGGTCTGGCTTTGCAACGTGAATCGCGGTCGTCTGACACCGATCGAGGGCGTGCCATGGGTGCTGCTGATCGTCTTCGGCTTCGCGGCCCTGTGGACCGTGGTGCTCAAGCGGACGCGCTTCGGCACTTACATTTACGCCATCGGTGGCAACGCCGAAGCGGCACGACGCGCCGGTATCGCGGTCAACCGGATCCGCATTGCGGTATTCACCATCGCCGGCTTTATGGGCGGCGTGGCCGGCATCATTTATGCCTCGCGGCTTCGCTCTGTCTCGACGAACCTGGATGGCGGTCAGCTCGTGCTGTACTGCATCGCGGCCGCCGTCATCGGCGGCACCAGCCTGTTCGGTGGCCGTGGCAAAGCCATCAGCGCCATCCTCGGCGGCCTAGTGATCGCCTCGATCGACAACGGCATGGGCCTGCTGGGCTTGTCCGCAGCCGCGCGCTACGTCGTTACCGGCATCGTGCTGGTCATCGCGGTGACCATCGATGCCCTGGCGAGCCGCGGTCGCGCCTCGTCCGGTCTCGGCTGATCCGCACAGCGCCAGCCAAAGTCTCACGGCCGGGCCTCGTGCCCGGCCTGCTTATTTGAGCAGAACAAACTTGATCACCAGCCACAGGCAGATCAGGTGCATCGTGTTGTCCACAACCGCATACACGAGGCTCGTGAAGGCAATGTCGAACTCACGGTACTTGTCGGTCGAGGCGTAGGCCGCTTCGAACGTTCTGCCGCGAATGAGCTTCAGCCACAGACCGCCAAGCGACCAGCGGTCGATGATCCAGTGCGGTACGAAGACGGCGGCAACGACCAGCGGATTGACGGTCCACCAGAAGAGACAGACGGCGAGCGTATAGAGCGCCACATGCAACGTGCAGGTGATGAGACCAGCCGGGCCGGCGGCCGACTTGCCGACCGCCATCTGCTTGGTCTGCAACAGGTAGTCGCCGACGAGGTGACCGAGCAGGGCAAGAACGAAGAGGTCAGCCATGGGAACTCCGGTGCGGACGTTTTGAGTGAGGATGGCTCGATAACATATTCAATTTGATCGGATCTTACGCTAGCCACGCACTTCGACTCGTAGTTCCTCATTCGATCCACAAAAGTTCCATAATATATATTATGCGAAACACAGATGGGACCTCGCCGGGGTTGGGACTCGCGCCGCGACTGGCTAGGTTCGTTCAACTCTTGCGGATTCGAACGAGCGCGATCGATGGACACGACTGAACTCACGAGGCGCCTTGCCACCGCGGCCCTCGCCGGTACGCGCACGGTCAACGCCAGCACCTACAAGGAACTCAGTCGCGAGGATGCCTACGACATCCAGGACGGCGTGCGCGTCGCAATGGGCGGCGCCGCGATCGGTATGCTGAAGACGGCCATTCATTCTGATGGTGTCGGGGTTGCCTCGCCGATCTACGCGGATCGCGTCGGTACATCCCTTGCGCTGCGTCTGCCTGCCAGTCTCGTCCTGGGGGTCGAGGTTGAAATTGGCGTAGTACTCGGCCGTGACGTGAACTTCAGCGGCGATCTTCCAGGCGCGATCGACCACTACTTCACCGGTGTCGAAGTTTGCGGTACGCGCTACGTCGATCGATCACTCGCCGGCCCTACGGGAGCACTGGCGGACAGCCAGTCCGCGCTTGGCTATGTCATCGGCGCCAACCGTGCACCGATCGAGGACGTCAGTGGATTGCACGTAGCCATCGACTTCGCTGGTGAGCAGATTTACGCGGCCCCCGCCAAGCACGGTTTTGGCAGCGTACTGGCGTCGCTGAGAGCCTATGCCGATCATCAACGACCGACCTTGCCGCTAACGGCCGGAACGACCATCACGACGGGGTCGGTGTGCGGATTGGTGCCCACGTCGGGGGCTGGTCATGTCGTCGCCCGGCTCGGCGACCAAAGCGTGGAGTTCGACCTTGTCTGACGCGCCGATCGCGCCGTCGCGCGATATTTCCCGCCTGCTCGAGATCATGTCGGTATTGCGCAATCCGGTCGGTGGTTGTCCGTGGGACCTCGATCAGAACTTTGCATCCATCCGCCATTACACGATCGAGGAAGCCTACGAGGTCGCCGACGCCATCGAGCGCGAGGACTATGACGACCTCCGCGAGGAACTGGGCGACCTGCTGTTGCAGCCGGTGTTTCACGCCCAGATGGCCTCTGAAGCCGGGCTTTTCGATTTTGGTGACGTGGTCCAGGCGATCACCGAGAAGCTGATCCGGCGCCATCCGCATGTGTTCGGAGAGATCGCGGCAAGGAACGCCGGCGGAGCCAAGGCGCGCTGGGACGCCATCAAGGCAGACGAGCGAGCAGCCAAAGCCGCGAAACGGGAAACGGAGCCCTCTGTTCTTGACGATGTTCCACCGGTGCTGCCGTCCCTCGCCCGTGCCGAGAAGCTGACGAAACGGGCAGCGACGGTCGGCTTCGACTGGCCGGATGTCGATGCTGTCATGGCAAAGGTCGTCGAGGAGACCGAGGAATTGAACGCAGCAGCCTCGGAGGCCGAGCGGCACGAAGAGATGGGGGACCTACTCTTCGCGATCGCGAACCTAGCGCGTCACATGGGTATCGACCCGGAAGCAGCGCTGCGTGACGCCAACGCCAAATTCACCCGGCGCTTCCACTATGTTGAGGATCGCGCCAAACAGGACGGTATCCCAATCGGCGACGCGGGACTGGAGCGTCTCGACAGCTACTGGAACGAAATCCGCGTGGCGGACAAGGCCGGCAAGCCCTAGGCCGGCTACGGAGCTTCGATCCGACCGGCAAAACGCTGCGTGAAAACAGCCTTGTGGCGGGGGTCGACGCGAACTTCGTAGGTCTGGCCCTCGTCATCCGGCTCCTCCTTGCCGATGATTTCGGCATGGCCATAGAGCCAGCCGACGTCCGCGCCGTTGGCGTGCGGCACGCGCACCCGGTAGATGCGGCTCTTCTTGGCGAGCGTCTGTTCAATGGTCACGAGGAGCCGGTCGATCCCCTCCCCGGTCTGGGCGGAAACCGGCACCGCGGCGACTGCCGCCCCTGCCGGAACGAGCGTCAGCAGCGCCTCGCGGGCATCCGGAAGGAGATCCACTTTGTTCCACACTTCAATGATGGGGGTGGTTTCCGGCGAGACGTCGAGCTCGCCCAATACCTTCAGCACGTCAGCGGCCTGCGCTGCGGTGTCCGGGTTGGCAACGTCGCGGACATGCAGGATGACGTCGGCGTCGGTGACTTCCTCTAGCGTGGCGCGGAACGCCGCGACCAGTGTGGTGGGCAGGTCCGCAACAAAGCCAACCGTATCGGACAGCATGACGTCGCGTCCGTGCGGCAACTGCAGCTTTCGGATCGTTGTATCAAGGGTTGCGAACAGCAGGTTTTCGGCAAACACGCCCGCGCCGGTCAGGCGGTTGAACAGGCTGGATTTTCCCGCATTCGTGTACCCGACGAGCGCTACAATCGGCAGCTGCATCGCGTCCCGATTGCCGCGTTGTTGCCCGCGAGATCGCTTCACCTTGTCGAGCCGCTCCTCGAGCAGCTTGATGCGCTCCTCGATCAGCCGGCGGTCGCTTTCGATCTGGCTTTCACCGGGGCCGCCGAGGAAGCCGAAACCGCCGCGCTGCCTTTCGAGGTGGGTCCATGACCGGACCAGCCGACTGCGCTGATAGTTGAGGTGAGCGAGTTCGACCTGCAGCACGCCCTCGCGGGTTGCCGCACGCTCGCCGAAAATCTCAAGGATGAGGCCGGTCCGGTCCAGCACCTTGGTCCCTGTTTCGGTCTCGAGGTTCCGCTGCTGCACCGGGGCCAGCGCCGTGTCGAACAGCAGGATACCAACGCCCTGCTCCTTGACCTTCGCCTTGATCTCGTCCAGCCGCCCGCCTCCGATGAAGGTCGCAGGCTTCACCTCCCGCAGCTTCACGATCTCAGAGAAGGCGATGTCCAGACCGATGGCCGCGGCGAGCCCCTCGAACTCTGCCTTGCGCATCTCGATCGGATGCGGGCTCGTGACGCCGCGCGCATCGGGCACAACCAGGCCGGCCCGTGTTGGAGCCTTCCGGTGGTCGACCGGCCGCGGACCGCCTGGACGGTCCTCCTCGTCAAAAAGCTCGTCTGTCATGGAGGACTAGTTAGTCCTCCACGTGCTCCGGATCAAACAGCTGGATCGGCGCTCCCGGCATGATCGTCGAGATCGCGTGCTTGTAGACCAGCTGCGATTGGGCATCACGCCGCAGCAGCAAACAGAAATTGTCGAACCAGGTAATAACGCCCTGCAGTTTGACGCCGTTGACGAGAAAAATCGTCACCGGGACCTTCTGCTTGCGAACATGATTGAGAAATGCGTCCTGGAGATTTTGTGCCTTTTCGCCGGGCATTTGTGGCCTCTTGTCTTTTGTCGGCGCCGCATCTTCGGGCCATCGGAGATCATCGGCGAGCAAATAGCCCGCCGATTACCACCAACTTGGTCCGCCCCCACGTCGGGCACTATGCCACAGACGGTTGGTCCTGCCTACTAGAGGCCGAGCGACTTGATCTTCCTGTGCAGAGCGCTGCGCTCCATGCCTACGAACTCGGCGGTCTTTGAGATGTTTCCGCCGAACCGCTCTATTTGCGCCATGAGATATTGCCGCTCGAACACCTCGCGAGCCTCACGAAGAGGCAGGCTCATCAGGTGCGCCGACTCGTCGGTGTCACCAACCGTCGGCAGCACTTCGCCGATGTCCGGCGGAAGCATCTGCGCGGTAATCACGCCGTTCTCCGGCGGCACGTCCTTGATCAGAATAAGCAGCCGCTCGATCGAATTCCGAAGCTGCCGCGCATTGCCCGGCCAGTCCTGAGCCTGCAATACCGCGATCGCGTCTGCGCCGACCGCCAGACTGCGCAGGTTATGCATCCGCGCGATCTGGTCGATGAACAGCTCGACCAAGGGAGGCACGTCCTCGCGCCTTTCTTTCAGCGGGCTGAGTTGCAGGGGCACGATCGACAATCGATGGAACAGATCGGATCGGAACGTTCCCTGCTCGATCAGTTGCGCAACGTTCTGCGAACTCGCGGCGATGATCCTCACGTCGATGGGCACGGCGACTGTGCCGCCAACCCGATTGAACTTGTTCTCGACCAGCGTTCGCAGGAGTGCCGCCTGGGCCGGGGCGGGGAGCGCAGCGACCTCGCTCAGGTAGAGAGTTCCTCCGTGCGCCCGCTCCAGCGCGCCGACCTCGGTACGCAAGGTCCCGGTCTTCTCGCGGGTCTCCCGGCCGAACAGGACGACCTGCACCTCGTCCGGCGAATACAGTGAACAGTTGATCTCGACGAAGGGAGACTCTGCGCGCGGGCTGCGATGATGAACGAGTCTGGCGGCAAGCCCCTTACCCGACCCCGACGGCCCGGAAATAAAGATGCGCGAATTGGTCGGCGCCGACTTTTCGATGACCGCCCTCGCCTGTTGTAGCGACGGCGAGACGCCCACCATGTCGATCGACTGCGTACTGGCGCGGCCGCGGAGCTCCTCCACTTCGGATTTGAGCCGTGTCGCCTCCATGGCGCGCTGGGTGATGAGTAGCAGCCGGTCGATCTTGAACGGTTTCTCGATATAGTCGTAAGCGCCGCGCCGGATGGCCGAAACGGCCGTTTCGATATTGCCATGACCGGAGATCATCACCACGGGCATTTCCGGGTGCTGGCTCTGGAAGACGTCGAGCAACTGCAGCCCGTCGAGGCGCGACCCCTGCATCCAGATGTCGAGAAAGACGAGGCTGGGCCGACGACGGGCAATTTCGTTCAGTCCCGAATCGGCGTCGTGTGCCTGTCGGGTTTCGTAGCCCTCGTCTTCAAGAATACCGGCGATGAGGTCACGAATATCGTCCTCGTCGTCGATGATGAGAATATCACGCGCCATGAATTATGTCTTTTCGACCGCCATGACCGGCGGCTCCTCTTGGCCCTCGGGAGCGGGTTTCTGGTCGGCCTGCTGTGACGCAGGTTGGGCTGATATAGGTTGAGTTGCCGCAATTTCAGCAGATGCTTCGGGAGCTATCGGGGCGGCATTCCCCATTGACTGGGCGTCATCATCTGCGTCCGGCGCGGTCAGCGGCAAGGTGAAGCTGAAGCAGGCGCCGACACGGCCGTTTTCGTCCGGCTCGGCGTCGATCAGGTCGACGGAACCGCCGTGCTGCTCAATGATGCGGGCAACGATCGCCAGGCCAAGGCCCGTGCCTTTCTCGCGCGTGGTCACATACGGTTCGAGCAGACGCTGCCGGTTTTCCTTCGGCCAGCCTTTGCCGTTGTCGGACACCGAAACCCGCGCTCGGCCGCCCTCCTCGCGAATCTGGACCGTGATCACCGGCCCTTTGATCGCCTCGAGCCCTGCTCCTTCGATCGCTTCCACGGCATTCTTGATGAGGTTGGTCAGAACCTGCGCAATCAGCCGCTGGTCGAAGAAGGCTATAAGCGGCTGCTCCGGAAGGTCCATCTTGATCGAGACGTCCGGCAATCGGACGCTCTCGAGAAACACCGCCGACCGCACCGCCTCGCTCAGATCGGCCTTGGCCGGTTTGGCCTCGGGCATGCGGGCAAAAGACGAAAACTCGTCCACCATTCGCCCGATGTCGCCCACCTGCCTGAGGATGGTGTTGATCGATTTGTCGAAGACCTCGAAATCATCTTCGAGTTTTTTGGCGTAGCGCCGGCGCAGCCGCTCGGCGGAAAGCTGGATGGGCGTGAGAGGGTTCTTGATTTCGTGCGCGATGCGGCGCGCCACGTCCGCCCAGGCGCCGGTGCGCTGCGCCGACAGCAGGTCCGTGATATCGTCAAGCGTTACCACATAGCCCTTGCTCTCCGCGATCGAGCCTTCTCGCGTCAGCTGGACCTGATACGTCCGGTAGTCTGGGCCCGACCCGATCTCGATCTGGTCCCGGATCTGCCCGCGACGTGAGGATTTTGCACGCTCGACGATCGGCCCCAGCGCCGGCACCACCTCGCCCACTTGCAGTCCGATGACCGAAATTTCATCGCGGCCGAGCATCTCGGCGGCACGGGCGTTGAACAGCGTAATCCCGCCGAAGGGATCGAGACCGATGATCCCGGCAGAGACCCCCTCCACCACGGCTTCGGTGAATTGCCGGCGCTTCTCGTTCGTCTCGTTGGCGCGCACCAGGGCGACCCGCTGGGTCTTGAGCTGTCGGGTCATGGTGTTGAAGCGATCCGAAAGATCGCGAAGATCGCCCCTGCCCGGCTGGACCGGCACCTGTACGTCGAGATCGCCATCGGAGACACGGCTCGACGCGATCATCAGATTTCGGATCGGGTCGACGAACCTGTTGGCAAGCGCGATGCCAACCCAGAGCGCCGCGAGCAGCAGCACCAGCGCAAGGCCCAGGTACATGATCGTGAACGTGATCTGGAAAACCAACCGGTTCGACGCGTACTGGCGGTACTCAGTGACGTTGTCGTCCGTCAGTCGCATGAATTCGAGGACTTCCTGGTTCACAGGCCGCGCGACGAACAGGTAGGTGTTGTCGTACCCGCGCAGCTTGATCACCGCGCCAACGAGCTGTGTGTCACCCGGCGAGATCAGCGTCGGCACCCCTTCGACCACGTGCGGGATCAACCCATCCGGCAACTGAGGCGACACTCCCTGCGCCGCGATCTGAGCGCTCATCAAAGTGTCGCCGTTGCCCGAAATGAGTTCGGCAAACGGCAGCGAGCGGGTAACCGCGAGCGCGGTGAGGATGCGCTGGTACTGCTCGCGGTCGGTCTGGAAGGTGTCGTGCGCCTGCTCGAGTTCCCCAGCAACCCAGATGATGTCGTCCCGCAGAACCTGCGCGTGCTCGAGCATGTAAGAGCGTGCGACCTGCCGCGAGCTCTCGACCATGGTCTTGGTTCGCTCGGAGAACCACTGATCGAGGCCCTGATTGAGCGATATTGTTGCAACGATCGCGACAATGACCGCGGGCACAGCTGCGGCCAGTGCGAACATCGTCACCATCCGCAGTTGCAGGCCAGAGCCCGCCTGCCCGAGGAATCGCGACTGCACCAGCAACATCGCCTCGGTGACCACCAAGGCGATCACCAGGAGCACCAGAAGGCCGTTCGCCACCCAGATGAGCGTCCAGACCTCGGGCGTCGGCTCGATGCTGGTCGCACCTGTCATGATGAGGAACGACCCCGACGCGACGAGCACCGACAGGACGACCACGATGAGCCCGACCGCCCGCAAAGCCTGCCGTCCGCGCTGACTGAACAGCAAAGACGACGGGGTCTGCGCCGGGGGCGCATCCGGGATGCTACCGCTGGCCAGTGCTGTGTCGGTCATGTCACAGGCGCGTCCGGGATGCCGCTGGAAAGGGGGTAAACTGGCTTAAACCTGCCGACCCTTCAAGATAAATGTTGCCGAAATGTGACACCAGGCAGTTCCCCCACGAATGAACGTCCTCTCCACGTCGTGAGGATGAGGTCGGAACGAAAGCAGCCGGGGTGGGTTTGGGACATGCCCTACCAGCTAAAGAGCCGTGGTCAAATGGCCAGTTCATTCTTGCGAAGATCAGACGGCCCGATGTGGGCAGTCTCGCTGCTGTCGCTTCTCGCGTTCATAGATTCCATTTTCAACTACGTGTGGACCGGCAACGGCATCCATGGCAGCGAAGGCGCGCTGCTCGTCGTGGTCTCGACATTTCTTCTGACCATCGCGGCAGGGATTGTCGCCGGTGACCGGATCTACGGCTGGGTCCGCGTCATCCTCGAAATCCTGATCGTTCTCGATTTCATCGGGACCGCCGCGGCCGCGTACCTGCTCGAAGCGTGGATATTGCTCGCTCTGGTCGTCCTCGCGGCCATCGCCTGGATCGTGCACATCGCCCGCCCGGCTCCTGCTCCCGTCTCCAACCTCGGTTAATCCAAATGCACTGGCGTCTGCTCGTCTTACCCGCCCTCGCTGCGGGACTTCTCTGTTCCCAGTCCGTTGCCGACGACCAGCCCGGCTCCACCGCAAGCGACGGAAGCCAGGCGTGGTACACCTTCACGGGTCAGCTGAACGCACAGAAATACGCGACGTCAGATCAGATCACCCCCGACAATGTCAGCAAGCTGGGTGTGGCTTGGCAGATGCATACGGGAGACGTGTCGGATGGCAAGAATCCGAATGGACCCAAGGCATCCGACTGGGGCGCAACGCCGCTTTTCGTCAACGACACCCTATACGTGTCGACGGTATTCGACCGCATCTTTGCTCTCGAGCCGGACACGGGCAAAGTAAAATGGACCTTCGACACCAAGACCAAGCTCGTCGACCCCACGCAAGGCGAGCTCAAGAACCGCGGCCTGTCCTATTGGCAATCCGCAACGCCGACGGCCGGACAACCCTGTCAGAAGATCGTTTATCTGGGCACCATGGACGGGAAGATTTTCGCCGTCGACGCCGATAGCGGTCAGGCCTGTACAGGCTTTGGCCAGAACGGCGTTCTCGACATCAACCAGTGGAACACCGTCAACAACAAGTGGCCGCTTTCGATCCTGCAGCCGCCGACCGTGTACAAGAACCAGCTCTTCGTAGGTTGGTCGGGCCAGGACTGGACGCAGGCGGTGCAACCCCCGGGCTCGCTCTTCGCCATCGATGCCCAGACCGGCAAGCTCAACTGGAAGTTTGACTCCATTCCTCCCGACCTGGATCCGAAGACCGGCACCTCCAACATCTGGTCGAGCATGTCGGTGGACGAAAAGAACAACCTGCTGTTCATACCGATCAGTTCGCCGAGCCCGGACTACTATGGCGGCGATCGCCTCGCTCCGATGCCGCTTTCGACCTCCGTGACGGCGCTCAATCCCGATAATGGCCAGGTGGTATGGAGTTACCAGATCGTGCACCACGACATCTGGGACTACGACACCAACTCCGCCCCCGTGCTGTTCGACTTGAAGCAGGCCGACGGCAGCGTGGTTCCGGCCTTGATCCAGTCGAGCAAGATGGGCTTTCTGTTCGTGCTGAATCGGCTGACTGGGAAACCGATCTTCCCGATCGACGAGAAACCGGTCCCGCCTTCGGATATCCAGGGCGAAAAAGCCAGTCCGACACAGCCTTGGCCGACGACACCGCAGGCCACCGTGCCCGACCAATTTCCAGGAGTTTCGTGGCTCGCTGACGCTTTGGGCGGCGGCTATTGCAGCCGCACTTTGGCGAGCCTTCGATACGACGGCCGGTTTACCCCGCCGAGTCTCAAGGGCACGCTAGCGTTCCCCGCCACGGCAGGCGGCATCGAGTGGGGCGGCGGCGCCCTCGATCCCACGACGAACACCTATGTGGTCAACTCGTCTGAGGTCGCCCAGATTTACAAGCTCATTCCCCGTGCAGAGTACGACAAGATCAACGCTGGCGAGAGCGTCGGCCAGAAGAACAGCAACGGCTATTTCGCGCAGCTCGGTGCTCCCTACGGCTTCATGCTGCAAACGTTCCTCAATCCGCTGGGCATGCCGTGCTGGAACGGTCCCTATGGCACGATCTCATCCTACGACCTGAATACCGGCAAGCTGAATTGGCGGTTTCCCTTCGGTGAAGTCCAAAAGTGGGGGTTCTACATGCCGGAGAGTTGGGGGTCGGTGACGATCGGAAGCCCGGTGATCACCAAGACGGGCGTGATCTTCATTGGTGCGTCCATGGACAGCCGCGTCCGCGCCCTGGATCTCAAGTCTGGGAAAGTTCTTTGGCAATCGCTGGTCGAGGCGCCCGCCGTAGCGGAGCCGGCCGTCTACACCTATAAAGGCAAGGAATACGTGGTGTTCGCGGTCGGCGGAAACTCGATTCTCGAGCCCAAGGTGTCGGACCAGCTCATCGCCTACGCGCTACCGAGCAGCTGAGCCATGTCGCAGGCATTCGTAAGAGAGACCGGAGGGCGGCCGATTGTTCGATCCTCGCGCGAGGGCGCCGAGAGCACTGCCGCCGTCTATCGTAGCATTGAGCCCGACTTCGATTTCGTCGTCCAGCCCCGCCGGGGCGGATATGTCATTGCTCGCCTCAAGAAGGATGGGACATTCGAGTCCTGGGTCGAAGAGTAACTAGCCGTTCCGCCGGCTGTGCTTGACGATTTCGATCGAATGCGCTCGGATTTTCTTGCGCAGAGTATTTCGATTGAGGCCGAGCAGTTCGGCTGCCTTGATCTGGTTGCCACCGCAGGCATTGAGCACCATGGCAATCAGGGGCGCCTCTACTTTGTCCAGCACCCGCTGGTAGACGCCGGGTGGCGGAAGTTTCGGCTCATGGTCGCGAAGCAGTTGCGCCACGTGGGTTTCCACGGCCGCCGAAACGTCGATAGGACCAGAGGCCGCCGGGATCGACTGGCGATCGCCAATATTCAGCTCCGCCTGGACGATTTCCTTGGAAATACTTTCGTCGGCATAGAGCGCGGCAAGGCGACGGACGAGGTTCTCGAGTTCGCGCACATTGCCCGGCCAACCATAGGCTTGCATTAGTCTTATGGCATCGGGCGATACGGTCTTTAACGGCTCGCCCTCCCGCTGGGCTGACCGCAGGAAATGGCTGACCAGATCGCCGATATCGTCGCTGCGCTCGCGTAGTGGCGGTAGGCGGATCGGAACGACGTTCAGGCGGTAGTAGAGGTCCTCGCGAAACAGTCCCTGCCGGATCAGTTGGCTCAGGTCGCGGTGCGTTGCGGCAACGATTCTGGCATTGGACTTTATCGGCGTCCGGCCGCCGACCATCGTGTATTCGCCCTCCTGCAGCACACGCAACAGGCGAGTCTGCGCATCCATCGGCATGTCGCCGATCTCATCGAGAAACAGCGTTCCGCCCTCGGCCTGTTCGAACCGGCCGGACTGCCGCGCCGTCGCACCGGTGAATGCCCCCTTCTCGTGCCCAAACAGCTCCGCTTCGATCAGGTCCCGGGGGATGGCAGCCATATTTATCGCCACGAACGGCCCGTTCCGGCGCTTGCCGAAGTCGTGCAGCGCGCGCGCCACGAGCTCCTTGCCGGTGCCGCTCTCCCCCGTGATCATGACAGTCAGGTCGGTCTGCATCAGTCGGGCAAGAGCCCGATAGATGTCCTGCATCGCCGGTGATCGGCCGACGAGTGGCATCGCTTCTGCCGGCTCGTCTTCCCGCCGGGGCTTCCCTCCGACCTTCTTTGCGTCCGCCAGGGCCCGCGCGACCACGGACAGGACTTCGGTAATGTCGAACGGCTTTGGCAGATACTCGTAGGCGCCCACCTCATTGGCCCGGATGGCCGTCATAAAGGTGTTTTGTGCGCTCATCACCACGACGGGCAAATCTGCACGCAGCTTCTTGATCTTCGGCATGATGTCGAAGGCGTTGCCGTCCGGCAGCATCACATCGGTGATGAGGATATCCCCCTCGCCCCGACTGACCCAATTCCACATGGTCGATAAGTTGCCGGTCGGCCGAACGTCGTAGCCCGCGCGGCTTAGTGCCTGGTTGAGCACCATGCGGATCGCTGCATCGTCGTCTGCAAGCAGGACAGTCTGGCTCATTGCGCCGCAACCTCGATGGCCTCATCCGGCATCTTCACGCCCTTGGCCACGGGCAACAGCACTCTGAAACGGGTCCGGCCGGGGCGGCTGTCACTGTCGATGACTCCGCCGTGGTCCCCGACGAGCTTGGCGACCAGCGCAAGACCCAGTCCTGATCCACTGGCCTTGGTCGTCACGAACGGATCGAACAAGATCGGCAGCAGATCGGCGGAAATACCGGGGCCGTTGTCCTCGATGACAATCTCGAGCGGCAGCGAAATGCGCTGGCTGACGCCTTGCACAGCGATGCGGATTCCCGGCCGGAAAGCGGTCGAGATCTTGATTTCGCCTTTGGGTGTGCGGTCCAGGGCCTCGGCGGCGTTTTTTACGAGATTCAGGAAGACCTGGATGAGCTGGTCGCGGTTGCCGAAGACCGGTGGCAGCGAGGGATCATAGTCTTCGGAGAAGGTGATGTTCCTGGCGATCCCGGATTTTGCCAGCAATTTCACGCGGTCGAGCACCACATGGATGTTGATCGCTTCGCGCTCGATCGGTCGCTCGTCACCGAAGACCTCAACGCGATCAATGAGGTCGACGATGCGGTCGACCTCCTCGCGTACCAGGCGGGCGAGCGGTAGTTCCTCAGGGGTGACCGACTGTTCCAGCAATTGCGCCGCGCCGCGAATGCCGGACAAGGGGTTCTTGATCTCGTGCGCCAGCATCGAGGCGAGGCCCGAAACCGAGCGCGCCGCCCCCCGGCTGACGAGCTGGCGGTCGATCTTGTCGGCCATCGTGCGTTCCTGGAAAAGCAAGGCGACACGGGCATCCAGGTCAGACAACGGGCTTGCAAAGACGTCCACGATGCGGTCGTCGGCGGCATCGCCGAAGCGGAGGGAGCCGACGTGAACACGGTACTCGGCCATCGGGGCACCGCGCTCGCCGACGGCTTGGGCGAGCCCCACGATAGGCGACCCGAAGGCGATGATGTCGTCCAGCCGCTGCCGGCTGAGCACGCTCAGCGACGCGCCGAAGAACGCCTCGGCGGCATAATTCACGAACACAATCATGCGGTTATGGTCAACGACCAGAACCGGCTGCGGCAGCGCCTGCAGCACCGCGAGCGACAGGTTGGGCGTGATCTGGTTCATGCAGCCGCCCTCACCCCGTTGCTGAACAGATCCTCGATGAGCGCGATCACCTCGACGGGGTTCAGCGACTCCAGCAGCCGCTTCCGCGCGATTTTCTTGGCATCACACATATGCCCTTCCAGGTACCAATCGATGTGCTTTCGGGCCGCCCGCACGCCGACATCGATACCGTACTCGCTCAACACGCCCTCATAGTGCTCGACCACCACCGCAATGAGCTCCGAACCGACCGGCGCCTCAGGGATCGGCCCGCCCGCAAGACCGGCGGCGACCTGGCCGACGAGCCAAGGGCGCCCCTGCGCGCCCCGGCCGATCATCACGGCGGCGGCGCCGGATTGGTCGAGCGCCTCCTGCGCGCTGGCGAGACTGGCAATGTCGCCATTGACGACGACCGGCACCGGCACTGCTTCCACCACGTCGCGGACCGGACGCCACCGCGCCTCGCCCTTGTAGAACTGCTGCCGGGTCCGGCCGTGCACGGTGATCATCTGCGCGCCGGCGTCGACCGCGCGGCGGGCGATCTCGGGTGCATTGAGGCTGTCGTCGTCCCAGCCGAGCCGCATTTTCACCGTGACCGGCCTGGAGGTCGCCTTGACCACGGCCTCGACCAGCGACTGCGCCAGATCGGGCACCCGCATCAGCGCCGAGCCGGCGTAGCCGTTGGTGACGCGCTTGGCCGGACAGCCGAAATTGATGTCGATGACGTCGGCGCCGGCGTCCTCGGCGATCCGGGCCGCACGGTCCATCCATGCGGTTTCGCAGCCGGCAAGCTGCACCATGTGCGGCAGGCCCGGAGACGGCGCGAGCTTGCGCCGCATGTCGTCGTTGCCGACGCTGAGCGCGCCGCTGGCGATCATCTCCGAGACGACAAGACCGGCGCCGTAGCGCGCCGCCAACTGGCGCATCGGCCGGTCGGTGATCCCGGCCATCGGGGCAAGGAAGGCCCGGTTGCGGAGAGCTGTGCCGCCAATGGTCAAGCTGCAGGCAGGGTCACGCAACGATTGCACCTTCTTTACGCAGTTCTTGAAAATGCGCGAACAATAGTCAAATCGAGCGGCCCCGCAACAGGTCATTGCGCCGCGTCTGCCGCCTTGTCGAGCTTAATTTCGGCCGCTAGAGCAACGACATCACGCGGAGCGCTCGAACTTGGCTGCACACAGAACCATTGCGGTCGTGATTGTCGCGGCCGGCACCGGCGAGCGGATCGGCGGCGTGCCCAAGCAATACCGGTCCCTTGCCGGCAAACCGGTGCTCGTCCGCACCATCGAGGCGTTCACCCACCGCAGGGATATCGGCTGGGTGCTGCCGGTCATCCATCGCGATCACGAGAGCCGGTATGCCGAGCTTGGCCTGCGCCACGCCAACCTGCTGCCTCCCGTCGCCGGGGCGGCAACGCGCCAGGGATCGGTGCTACGCGGTCTGGAGGCGCTGGCGCCCTATGCGCCCGACCTCGTGCTGATCCAGGACGCGGCCCGGCCGCTGGTCGACGATGCCGTCATCGATGGCGTCGTCGCGGCCCTGGGCCGGGCCGCCCTGCCCGTGCTGCCGGTGACAGATACGATCAAGCGCTCGGGCGATGGTGTTGTCGTCAGCGCGACGGAGGACCGCCGGCAACTCTACGCCGCGCAGACCCCGCAAGGATTCGACTACGCGACGATCCTCGAAGCCCACCGGCGCGCGGCGAGCGGGCCCGAGGAGTTCACAGACGACGCTGCGATTGCCGAATGGGCGGGTGTGGGGGTCGTGCTGACGCCCGGGTCGCCCCGCAACATCAAGTTGACGCGTCCGGAGGATTTCGAGCGGGCCGAACGCCTGCTGCTGGAGGGAAAGACCATGGAAACCCGGACGGGCAGCGGCTTCGACGTGCATCCATTCGAACCCGGCGACGCCGTCTGGCTCGGCGGCGTAAGCATTCCTCACACGGCCAGACTAAAAGGGCATTCCGATGCCGACGCGGCGCTCCATGCCCTCACCGATGCACTCTACGGCGCCCTGGGTGAAGGCGACATCGGAAGTTTCTTTCCACCGTCCGATCCCCAGTGGAAGGGTGTTTCGTCCTCGACGTTCCTCAGGCACGCAGCTAGCCTCGTGGCTGAACGCGGCGGCCGCATCGTCAATCTCGACCTGACGATCGTCTGCGAGGCCCCGCGCATCGGCCCGCATGTCCTCGAGATGAAGGCAGCGATCGCCGAGGCCTGCGGCATCGCGGCATCCCGCGTCGCAGTGAAGGCAACCACCAGTGAGAAGCTCGGCTTTACCGGCCGGGGCGAAGGCCTGATGGCAATGGCGACGGCCTCGATCGAGCTGCCGCGGGAGGACTGAGATGGAAATGCCGGCGGACATCGGCGCGCTTGCCAACGAGATCATCGCTGCGCTCAAGGAGCGGAGGCTGACCATCGCCACGGCCGAGAGTTGCACGGGTGGCCTGGTCGCGAGCGCCCTCACCTCGGTCGCCGGGTCGTCCGAGGCCTTCTATGGCGGCTTCGTCACCTATGCCAATGAGGCCAAGATCGCCATGGTCGGCGTGCCGTTCGGCCTGTTGCGCGAATTCGGGGCCGTGTCGAAAGAGGTCGCCACCGCCATGGCCGAGGGCGCCCTCGCCGCGGCCGGCACGCACGTCGCCGTCGCCGTCACCGGCATCGCCGGCCCCGGCGGCGGCAGCACGGAGAAGCCCGTGGGGCTCGTCCATTTCGCCGTCGCCACGACCGACGAAACGCGCAATCTCAAGAAGACCTTCGATCCCAACTGGAGCCGCGACCAGATCCGCCATGCCTCCGCGGTCGAGGCGCTGAAGCTGGTAAGGAAGGCGATCGGGTAACTTGTGGCCTAACCCGCAGCACGTCCGGCACGTCTGTAGGCCAGCGGGTGCGACGCGCCGACCCACCAACGCAGGTACGAATTCGTCTCAGTTGGCAGCCTGAAATGCCCAGCAGCGCGAGGTGACAACGTTGATCAGTCGCGGCTATACGCCTCGTCGCTGCCAACGCGCGGTTCAAACGGGCTTACCATCAAGGCCCCGTCGGTTATAGTCCAAGATCATGGGGCAGACCGCGACGACATTCGGCCGGTTTGTGTTGACGGAAGAAGGTCTCACTCGCGATGGCACCCCCATTGCGGTGGGACAGCGTGGCCTCGCTTTGCTCATCGCCATGGCAAGAGCTGACGGGCCAGTCAGCAAGTCGGACCTGATGGACGCGGGCTGGCCAGGAGTCACCGTCGAAGAAAGCAACCTCACGGTGCAGATTGCTGCATTGCGGAAGTCGCTCGGCCAGCGAGATGACGGGCAGGAGTGGATCGTCACCGTGCCGCGGGTAGGCTATCGACTGCTGCGAACCATCGCCGCAGCCCCCGACGCAGGCATTCCAACGCTTGCTGTACTGCCGTTCCAAAATCTGAGCGACGATCCGGAACAGCAGTATTTTGCTGACGGCGTCGTCGACGAGCTCATTACAGCACTGAGCCGCTTCCGCAGCTTTGCCGTCGTGGCCAGGAGCTCGTCCTTCTCCATGAAAGGGCGGCCGGATGCGGCAAAGGAGCTCGCCGAGGCTTTGGGTGTGCGCTATCTCGTCGAGGGAAGCGTCAGACGCGCCGGCGATCGCCTGCGGCTGGTGGCCCAACTGGTGGATAGCCGCAACGGCGCGAACCTGTGGGCGCAAACGTTCGAAGGAACAGTAGACGAAATCTTCACGTTCCAGGACAGCATTACAGGCAACGTTGCGGCAATGGTCGAGCCGCTCATCCAGCGTGCGGAGATCGAGCGTTCCCGGCGCGAGAGACCGGAAAGCATGGCAGCCTATGACCTCTACCTGAGGGCCGTTGCCAACCTCTACAAGTTCGACCCCGAGGCAAATGCCGAGGCGATCAACCTGCTCGAAAGAGCGATGGCAATCGATCCCGGCAACGCCGTGTTTCTCTCATTTGCCGCCTGGGGCCTGGAACATCGTGCCTCGATCGGCTGGACACCACTTGGACCTGACGATCGTGATCGGGCGGTTGAATATGCCAATGCCGCACTCGAAGTCGGGGGCAACGACGCAACGGTGCTGGCCCATTGCGGTCTCACGCTGCAACTGGTCGGACAGCAAAACGAACGCGGACTGCTGATTGCGATGCGTGCAGTGGAGATAAACCCGAACGACACCGTAGCCTTGCTCACCGCCGGTGTTGCGCACATGATTGGGGGCGATCTGGAGGAAGCCCGCGTGCTTCTGCGGAAGGTCCTCGATATCGATGCCGGCAACCCGGAAGCACTGGGAACGCTTGCCCATGTCTACTTTTACCAGGGCCACATGGAAGAGGCGATCAACTCGGCGACACGCGCACTGGCGACCAGTGCCAGCTTCATCCCAAGCTATTGGGCACTCATTGCGGCGAACGCCGAACTGGGGCGCCTCGATGAGGCACACAGTTGGGTGGAGGCATTGCTGAAACGGGTTCCAGGCACGACCATGCGATGGGCCACCAACAGTCCCAAGCCCCAGGATCCAAAAAGAAGCGAGATGCTCTTTGCGGCGCTTCGCAAGGCAGGCATCCCCGAGGTCTAGTTTCGGACCATTTAGGAACTTTTCCGCCACCCTTACACGACCCGAACCGGTGGGTCGGCCGATGGTCTCTCGCAGCGCAATGGAGCGCGACCTCAAGGAGACCAAAATGGCGATTCTTTCCCTTCCCCTCGACCGGCCCTACGCATTCACGGCAACGCAGATCTCCGGCTGCGCCAGTCGCCCGCGAGGAGTTGCTGAAGATAGTTCCGTGCTCGGGCGCGCGGTCACTGTCGAACCTTTCGGTCGTAAGTGAGGAGATCATCATGGATCTTCTGCTTGCCATAGCTCTTGGCGGGATAATGACCGACCGCAGCAGTCGCAACCCGACCATCGCACATCTCAGTGAGCATATGCTTGAGGATATTGGGGTGTTTGATCCAGGCCGTTGGCCGGCCCCACCCAGGCGTCGTGGCTGGGGCGCCATTCTTTCATTTGCCGGCGTCCTCGCGCGCCTGCACCGCGATCGGCGGCCCACAGGTGAAACAGCGAGCAATTCCGCTTCCTTGGCCGACGCACCGGAAGCATCGCGATAGGCGGGTCGGAGTCTATTGGTCTGGCCCATCGTGCCGGGCTGACCGGTCTCCGGTCAGCGGCCGCTCCCGATCCGTAGGCAGGAGGTCAGCCAGCGACCTGGGAGGCGACTGTTGGAGGTCGCGCCAACAAGCCACGGAGGCGGTAGGCGCTGCGCTCGACGACTGTGCTCTTCAACCGTCGTGCAGCCCACACGGGGCCACGGTCGAGCCTGAGGGAGCGCGCTCGCCAGCTGAGTCGAACGGCGTTCGCATCTCGTTCCTGTTTTATCGGATCGTCGTAGAACTCCCCGATCTTCTCGGCTGACATGCCCGGCGTGTCGAACCAGCGCTGGGCGTGGTGCAGCAGTCGGTCGACATCGCACAATGCTTTGTCCACACCCGTGCCGGTGCTCGGGCAGGTGGTCAGAAATGCATCCCCGATGACGACGACGCCGGGCCGGCGGTATCCCTTGAGCTCGATCAGGTCTATCGGGCGGACCGAGACGGCCCCCTCGGCCGCAGCGATCGCCCCGAATTGCCGCTCGAAACCTGGAGCGAGCCGGCCCACAGCCATAGCCGGGTCACGCCGAAACGCCTGGGTCCAGGGATCGCCGGGGTCCCGATAGACCCAGAGATTGGCCCGCATCCTGTCGCCGATCGGGAACAGGGTGAAGAATGCAGCGCGGTCTGCCGGACGTTCGAGGTTCCACACCAGCGATGGAAATGGAAAGTCCGAAGGCCGGTTCGCCAGGTCGAAACCCAAAGCCAGAGTATGGCTCCGGCTTGTCGTGACGCGATCGATGCCGAGCTTTTGCCGCACCGCGTCACCCAGCCCGGTGGCCACGACGACCAACCGGGCGCCCAGGTGGTGGCCATCCGCAAGGGTGAGCTCCTGTCGGTCCCCCGTCGTGCTGATGTGGTCGACGCGCCCGACCAGGACCCTGACGCTTGGTGGCAGGCCGCGCCGAAGTGCGTTGACGAACCCCTGATAGGAGCTCCCGAACTCGCTTTTCGCGCGCTTTTCGACGATGCGGCCAAAGCGATGAATCCACACGGCGTCGAAGGGCGTGACCGCGCGAGAGGCGGCCTCGCCAAGCCCGAAAGCTGCGAGATAGTCCATTTGCGGCTGCCCGATCTTTTCAGCGCGAAAGTCGATGCCATGCTGCGGATGAACATCGATCAGGGCAACGTCGTACCCGCGATGGGCGAATGCCGACGCTGCGGAGGTTCCTGCAGTGCCGGCGCCGACGACGACGACGTCCACTTCCGTCTCAGTCGGGATGTGTATGCCGGGGTCCGGAGAGTTGGGCATGGGTATACGTTCCGCGATTAGAACTACCCTCAACAGCATCATCCTAGCAGGACGCCCCGCGGCAAGCCTTACAGAATGCTGACTCCCCGCCCCGCGCCTGGAAAATTACGGCCCTATGGTGAATGCGAATGGCTAACGGGATGCGGAACCTCCTGGGATCAAAGGCGTTCTTTTGGTCAGGGGCTTGTTCCATGGGTTGGCCAACTTCGTTAGCTGAAACGCGTTTGCAGCTGGCGCTCGACGCCGGCGGGATGGGCACGTGGACATCCGATCTTGCGACCGGGCTGCAGATCTGGGACCGGCGACAATTTGAACTGTTCGGCGTGCCGCCCGACTTCAAGCCCACCCGCGAGTCCTTCCTGGCGATGGTTCTTCCCGACGATCGCCCTCTGGTCGAGTGGAACCCAGCCGACCTGAAGCCTGACGCGGGCCACCTTTCGCAGTTCCGCATCCGTCGTCCGGATGGATCGATCCGCTGGATCGCATCCAGCAGCGTTACTCGCAAAAACCCCTCCGGAGACCCGGTCGAGCTCGTCGGAGTCAACTGGGACATCACGCAACAGAAGAACTTCGAGATCGAACTGGTGGAAGCAGAACGCCGGCTTTCATTGGCGACGGCGGCGGCATCGATCGGAATCTGGGACTGGAACGTCGAGACTGGAGCCTTCTACTACTCTGAGCGTGCCCGCCAGATTTATGGTTTCTCACCCGGAGAAGCGATCACGTTCGATCGGCTAAAACCCCTCACCCACCCTGAGGATTTCAGGCTCGTGGAACCCGCACTGGCGCGAGCGCTCGATCCCGCGCAACGCAGTCAGGAGAGCTATCGCTACCGGATCACGAAGGCCGACACCGGCGAGGAACGCTGGCTACTGGCGCACGGTGGAGCTGTCTTCTCCAGCGAGCGGCTGGATGCAAAGCCGCTGCGCTATACAGGGACGCTGCAAGACATCACCGACGAAGTGCGGCTCGAAGCAGAGCTACGCGATGAACGGGCACGGCTCGAACTCGCTTTGAGCGCCGGCGAATTCGCCCTGTGGGAGCTCGATCCGCAGACCGGCGTGGTTACCCACTCTCCGACGCTCAATCGCATCTACGGTTTCCCCGAGGATGCAACGCCGTCGTATCAAGAATTTGCCGGCCGCTATGCACCTGGTGAAAATGAGCGCCTCGAGGCAGAGGCATCGAACGCACTGAGCCGTGGTGAGACCTCGATAAGAGTCGAGGCGAAGTACACGAAGCCAGACGGAAGCAACGGATGGATATCCGTAAGAGCCCAAATCCTTACTGACCAAAGCGGCGTTCCAACCCGAGTTATCGGGGTGGCAATGGATGATACGGAACGTCGGCAATGGGAAGACACGCTGGTCACGACGGCCGCCGAATTGCAGCATCGGGTCAAGAACACCCTGGCCGTCGTCCAAAGTGTTGCCCGCCAGACGTTTGGACCGCAATCACCAGCCGACGACCGGCTCACAGCATTCTATGGGCGCCTTCATAGTTTGGCGGCAGCCACCGACCTGATCACCCGCAACAACTGGACCAGCGTGCCCTTGCGTGACTTGGTCGATGAGGTCGCCAAGCCCTTCAGCGGGAGCGGTCAGATCGCCATCGCCGGCGGTGCCGCGCACATCGACAGCCGGGATGCGGCGAACCTCAGCATGTGCCTGCACGAGCTGTTCACCAACAGCGTCAAGCATGGAGCGCTCTCCAGCGCGAGCGGCAGAGTCTCGGTCGGTTGGAGCGATGGGAACGATCGGGTCGTCATCAGATGGAAGGAGGAAGACGGGCCTTCCGTCATACCCCCGAAGCTGTCGGGGTTCGGGACCAAGCTTCTTCAATCTGGAGCTTTCGGACCGTCGGGCAGCGTCGACCTCAACTTCCTGCCAGAAGGCCTGCAGGCCACTTTGATCCTGGG
>JBQCIY010000054.1:0-4769 GCA_051953275.1 Devosia sp.
GCGAGGGGCGGAGCTATTGCGGGCAACGAGGCGCGGGGTCACGACGAAATGTTCGGATTGCTCGCGCCCCTTGATCCGTTCGATCAGCAGGCGCGCCGCCTGCAGGCCGAGGACCTGCCCGGATTGATCGATCGACGTCAGGGAATTCTGCGCCAGGTCGCAGTAGCCGGTGTTGTCATAGCCGACGACCGCGAGGTCGCCCGGCACGCTCAGGTCCAGTTCGCGGGCGACACTCAGGACTTCAAGGGCAACGAAGTCGGTCCAGCAGAAGATGGCCTCGGGCCGATTGCGCGACTGCAGCAGGTGGCGGGCGATGCTCTGCAGCTCGCGTGACGTCTGCGGGGCGGAGACGACCTGCAGGTAGCGCGACAGTCCCGCCTGCTGCATGGCTTGACGGAAGCCTTGCTCGCGCCAGGTCGTGACCATCGGCTCCAGCGGTGCGTCGAGCTCCTGGCTGAGGTAGGCGATGTGCTTGTAACCGGCGGTCACGAGATGCTGCACAACGAGCGTCGCGCCGAGCTCGTCGTCGTTGTTGACCGTGTCGAAGGCCTGCCGCTCGTCGGAATGATACGCGATGAGGACGAGCGGGATCTGGGCGGCGATAGCGGCGACTTCGTCGCGGGGCATGCGCGGACCGATGACGATCAGGCCATCCATGCGGCGATCGATCATGTTGTCGATGAGCGCGCGCTCCATCGTGCGGGCGGAGTCGGAGACGCCGAGCAGGGTCTGGTATTGCGTCCGCTCTAGAGCGGTGTTCAACCCGGCCATGATGTCGGCGAAGAACGGATTGTGCAGGTCGGGGATGAGGAAACCCAGCGTATAGGTCTGGCCGCGCATGCCGCGCGCTGCCGCATGCGGGCGGTAGCCAAGCTTTTGCATCGACACCTGCACCTTGTCGCGCAGCGCGTCGCTGACACCGTAGGCGTCGCGCAGCACCTTCGAGACCGCAGCGACGGAGACGCCGGCGTCCTCGGCCACGGTGCGGATCGTCACCCGTTCGGATCTTTTCGGCGCCATTGCCCCTCCACGGGCGTCAGGTAGCAGCCTCCGTAAATCTTCAACACCCCTCTTGACGCATCGCTACCGGTGTAGAACGATGCACGTAGAACGATGCACACGATGGCGTCGTTGGTAAAGAGGCCGGCAACGGCCCAGGGAGAGTCAGCCGATGAACGAATTTGCGCCCTTGCGGGCGGACGTCTCTTTGCACCCCGAATTCGCCTGGACGGCACAGATGGTGCGGCCGACGTCAGATGCGGGGATGGGGCATCCGGCGAGCTTCCTGCGCAAGGAATTCACCCTCGATGGGCCCTCTGGCGACGAGGTTCTGCGCATCAGCGCATTCGGGCTTTATCGGGCCTTCATCAACGGCAAGCGCGTCGGGGACGACCTGCTGACACCGGGCTGGACCGCCTACGACAAGCGCCTCGCCTACCAGACCTACCCGGTCGGCGCCCTGCTGGTGCCAGGCCGCAACGTCATCGACATCTGGCTTGCCGACGGCTGGTACCGCTCGCAGATGATGTGGAAAGACAATCCGATCTACAACACCTGGGGCAGCGAGATTGCGGCCATCGCGGAGCTCACGGACGGCCTCGGGTCCGATGCCAAGGTGCTGGTCAGGACAGATGCCAGCTGGAGCAGCGGCACGCTGCCGATCCTCAAGTCGGGCATCTACTTCGGCGAAATTTTCGACGCACGGAAAGACCTGGCGGTTAGCGGGCTAGCGCAGGCGATCGGCTTCGACGCCTCGATCCTCGTGCCGCACGAAACCGCGCCGGTGCGCGAACTCACCCCGCTCTCGCCGGTGCTGTCATGGGCCGACAGCGAGGGCCGGATGATCCACGATTTCGGGCAGAACGCCGCGGGCTACGTCGCCTTTGCTGCGCACGGCAAGGCCGGGGCCAAGATCATCATCGAACATTCCGAGATCGTCGACCGGGACAACAATTTCGACAATCGCAACTACCGCACGGCCGAAGCGACGATTGAATACATCCTGCGCGGCCAGGGGAAGGAGGCGTACCGGCCGACCTTCACGTTTCAGGGGTTCCGCTATGCCCGCGTGACGATCGAAGGCGACACCCAAATCGACCACATCGAGGCGGTGCCGATCAGCTCCGTGCACGTGCCGACCGCGAGCTTTTCGTCGGGTCACCCGCTGGTCAACCGGCTGGTCGAGAACACCCTTTGGTCGCAGCGCTCGAACTTCATCGAAGTGCCGACCGACTGTCCGCAGCGCGACGAGCGGCTGGGCTGGACCGGCGACGCGCAGGTGTTTGCGTCGACCGCCTGCTACCTCCACGATTCCGAGACGTTCTTGCGCAAGTATCTGCGCGACCTGATGGCCGACCAGCGCGGGGGCGGCGAAATCCCGCATGTCTCGCCCGACCCGACGCGCATGCAGCCGGAGCGGTACCCCGGATTCTTCGGCTCCACCGGGTGGGGCGACGCCATTACGGTGATCCCTTGGACGCTCTATCTCCATTACGGCGACGCCGCCGTCCTGCGCGAGACGCTGCCGGCGATGATCAAGTGGGTCGATTTCGTCTACTCGATCAGCAATGGCCCGATCGTCCGACCACCGCGCGATCGTGGTGGACGGGGCGCCACCTTCGGGGACTGGCTGCAGCCGAAGGGGCCGAGCGAGAAGCCGCTGCCGACGATCGGGGATGACGCCGCGGCAACGCTCTATCTATACATCTCCTCGGTGCTCACGGCGAAGGCCGCGACCGTCGTCGGAGACACGGCAGCCGCCGAGCGCATGAGCAAGCGAGCCGATGAGGTAAAGGCGGCGTTCGCACACGAATTCATCACTGCGTCAGGACGCGTCGCCAACGACGACCAGACGTCATACGCTCTGGCGATCCTCTACGATCTCATTCCTCCTGACCTGCTGCCAGCGGCCGGGGAGTACTTCAAGGCCACGATTGCCCGCGCCGATGGTCGCATCGGCACAGGCTTCATCGGCACACCGGCGCTGCTTCCGGCTCTGCTGAAGATCGGTGCGCCGTCCCTGGCCGCGGCAGTCTTTTTGCAAGAGGAGGTGCCGGGCTGGCTCTACCAGGTGAAAAACGGCGCGACGACGATCTGGGAGCGCTGGGACGCCATCCAGGCCGACGGCACGATCTTTGCGCCCGACATGAACTCCTACAACCACTACGCTTACGGCGCGGTGTGCCAATGGCTCTTCGAGGCCGTGGCCGGATTCCGGCCGGACGAAGGGGAGCCCGGATTCAGGCATATCATCTACGAGCCGCTGGTGATCCCTGCCCTCACCCCGGTCACGGCGCATCATGACTCGCGGGTGGGTCGGATCGAGGCCGGCTGGACGCTCGAGGGCGACGACGTGACCTACACCGTGACAGTGCCGCAGGACGCCAAGGGCACGCTGGTGCTGAGCGAGACCTACAAGGACGCCGTGGTGGACGGAAAGCCGCTCGCCACCCCCGGCGGGCACAAGAAAGCGCGCAGCCTGCTCGCGCCCGGAACCCACACCATTGCGTTCCGGATCAGCAGGACGGCCGGCTGAGGAGCCGGACCGACATCTACGCCGACTAAATCCGGGCCAGGGACATGGCTCCAATGGGAGGACTAGAATGACATCTGTGATGACCAGGCGTCCTGTGCTGCTGACGATCGCCGCCCTCGCGCTCAGCACCGCACTCGCAACGCCGAGCTTTGCCGACACGACCACGCTCAGCTTCCTCATCGACAACGCGCCAAGCACAGTCGCCTGGGCCAATCAGCTCAAGACCGACTTCGAGGCCGCCAATCCCGACATCAAGATCGAGATCGAGCAGCGGCCCGGCGGCGCCGACGGGGACAACCTCATCAAGACCAAGCTCGCGACCGGCGACATGGACGACGTGTTCAACTACAATTCCGGGTCGCTGTTTCAGCAGATCAACCCGGTGCAGAACCTGGTCGACCTCAGCAACGAACCGTGGCAGGCCAACGTGCTGCCTTCGTTCAAGCAGGTGGTGACCGCAACCGACGGTACCGTGCGCGGCGCACCGTTCGGTGCGGCGATGGGCGGCGGTATCCTCTACAACATCCCGATCTACAAGAAGCTCGGCCTCAGCGTTCCCAAGACGTGGGACGACTTCATGGCCAACAACGCCAAGATCAAGGCTGCCGGCGACGTCCCGGTGATCCAGACCTTCGGCGACACCTGGACCAGCCAGCTTTTCGTGCTGTCGGACTACTTCAACGTGCAAGCGGCCGATCCGAGCTTCGCGGCGGACTACACGGCCAACAAGGCCAAGTACGCAACGACGCCGGCCGCAATGGCAGGCTTCCAGCACCAAGCGGACGTGCTCAAGGCCGGCTACCTCAACGACGACTATGCTGCGGCCAAGTTCGAAGACGGCGTCAAGGATGTCGCGACCGGCAAAGGTGCCCAGTATCCCATGCTGACCTTCGCGATCAGCACGATCCAGACGCTGGCGCCAGACAACCTCAAGGATGTCGGCTTCTTCGCGACGCCCGGCACGGACGCCTCCAAGAACGGTGTCACAGTGTGGGAGCCGGCGGGCCTCTATATTCCGGCCAGCAACAGGGACCATCTCGACGCGGCGAAGAAATTCGTGGCATTCGTGGCCAGCAAGCCCGGATGCGACTCGCTCAACAAGGCCGGCGGCGGCACCGGTCCATACCTGATCAAGGGCTGCACACTGCCTGCCGACGTCCCGCCGGCGGTGTCGGATTTGCAGTCCTACTTCCAGTCGGGTGACACCAACGCCCCGGCGCTCGAGTTCCTGTCG
>JBQCIY010000055.1:0-7506 GCA_051953275.1 Devosia sp.
TTCTCGCAGGATCGCCCCTTCGATCTGGTCGGTCCACTGATACCAGACGAGCCGATGCACGCCGTATCGACGCGTGAATCCTGCGAGCAGGTTTTCCCGATGGATGTAAATTCGACCGGGCAGGTTGCCGGTCACACCGCAATAAAGGGTGCCGTTGCGCCTGCTCGCTAATAGGTAGACAAAGTAGCTATGTTCACGCGCCATTCTCGAAGACTAATTCACAATGTCATTCCCGCGAAGGCGGGAATCCAGGAGTTGCAAACGCCGAACTTGGCGGATCTGGCGTCTGGATGCCCCGCCTTTGCGGGAATGACATCGTGGTTATACTGAAGCATAGTTCAACTACCTAGTGTTCATCCCTAGGTCTGTTTGGTCTTATCCCCTCGTTAACCATAAACTTCCGACACTCCACGCATGCATTTGAGCATGTTGTGGAGTTTTTAATGCGGATACCGGCGGTTATCGCCCTCGTCATTGGCGCTGCGACTCCAGCCGTGGCGGCGACCGACGTCACCTTCACCGGCACGGTCAGCGACACCTGCACTCTCGCGGTGCCGACGCCGGGCATCATGACGCTGTCGCCCGACGGCACCATCCTGGGCTCCGACCAGACGCTGGGGCTGCCCGCTACGGTGACGGTGCTGTCGCTGGGCGGCAACACGCTGACGCTCTCGGCGCCGACCCTCACCTCGCACCCGTCCGGCTATGCCGGCGGCGAAACGGTGCAGATGAAGTATTCCGGGCTCGCTTCGCAGCCCACCTACACCAGCACGCAGCAGACCATCCCGCTCGGCATCCTGCCGCTCACCGACCTCATCATCAACATGCAGGTGGTCAACGCCAACGGCTTCGTCGAGGGCGACTACACCGCCAAGACGGTGCTGACATGCAGCTGAGGACCGCGGTTGTCATGCTGCTGCTGGGGTTGCCGGCGCCGGCGCTGGCCGCCTGCAACGTGCTCGTCTCCACCTCCGGGGTGTTGGCGCGCACCGGCGACAGTACCGTGCTCTCGAGCGAAAGCGGGGTGCCCTCGGTGATCGTCATCTCCGGCTTCCTCAATCCCGCGATCAGCCTTTCCAATCCGCGTCTCGACGGCTGGCCGTCGGGTTTCGACTGGACCAGCGCCACGGTCGAGGCGAGCTACAGCGCGGTGTGGACGCTGGGCTCATCCAATGGCGGCTACAGCAGCGGCACGCAAAGCTTTACCGCCGGCATCGGCCTTGCCGTCACGCTCACGCTCAATAACCGCGTCACCGCGCCGGGCGGCTTCCGGCAGGGCGCCTACACGACGAAAACCACCATTTCATGCAGCTGAAAGCCCATATGTGTGCGTTGCTTTTCGTCGCCGCGACGGGCGCTGCGGCGGCGAACGCTCAATCGCTCTCGCCGATGCACAACAGCGGCGTCACGCCCAGCGATATCAAGGGGTTTCGCCTGAGCGTGGGCAATCCCTATCCGCGGCAGATGACCTTTTTGGTGCTGCCGATGGAGCCGGGCTTCAGGGTCGCGGCGGCCGCTGCCGCGGTCGATTTCCCGCAGCTCACCCTGGCGCCCGATACCAGCCGCCAGGTGATCGTCACCTTCAGGATTTTGCCACCGCACAAGGAGAGGACAATTGGCGTCTGCGTCGAGCCCAAGGACCTTCGGGGCACGGTGCTGCCTCGCGTGTGCGGCACTTATACTGGCAAGCTCCTCGGCGCTGGCGGGTGACGGCATCTTCCTGCCGTCGCCGCCGACCGGGCCGGGCGGCGAGGATTCCATCACCACCTCGGACGGCGCGCGCTGCACGCAGTCGGTCAACTCCGCCGGCGGCTACCTCGATTTTGGCGTCGCCGGCGGCGACATCGACAACTCCACGGCGCCCGGGCCGATGCCCCCGACGTCAGGCGCCATCGGCTACGCCCGGATCGTCATTCCACTCGGTTCCCCGCCCAAGCGGCTTGATTGTGCCCGGCTCTACGAGCTCGAAATCGAAAAGCTCAAGGCCGAAATCCGCATGCTCAAGGTCGGGCTGCAATAAGTAACCCGCTGGTGACTTGGGAGTTTTTCGGATGGGCGGCGAGCGGCGCCGCAGTTGGGCTGTAATCGATTGCAGGCCTTAAATCGTTCTTAATGACGACGTCCTAGCTTCACCCTCCAAGCGTCGGAGTTGGGGAACGATTGCGGTGAGCCCGAAAATGGCACCCGAGGGCCATTCAGATAGCGCTTTGCTGCTCGATGCAGCACTCGAAAACATACCCTACGGCTTCTGCGTCTGGTCGAGCGAATTCCGGCTCGTGATGTGGAACCGGCACTATCTCGACATCTACAGCTTCCCACCCGACAAGATTTTCAAGGGCATGCCCATCGAGGACGTGGTCAAGCTCAGCGCCGAGCTCGGCAACCATCCGGGACAGACGCCGCAGCAGTTCCTCACCGCCTACAAGAAGGAGCTGCGCAACAATCGCGGCGGGGCGCGCGCCAAGTCGCGCGAGCTTCTCGCCGGCGGCCGCACCATCGAGACGGCGCATGTCTACTCGCCCGGGCTGGGCTGGGTGGTGACGCACGACGACGTGACGGAGGAGATCGCTTCCACCGAAATCATCCAGAAGCGCAAGCACGAGCTCGAGCGGCAGAACATCCGGCTCGACGCGGCGGTGAACAACATCAGCCAGGGCCTGTGCATGTTCGATCCGCGGCGGCGGCTCGTGATCTGCAACGCTCCTTATGCCCGCATCTACGATCTGCCCGAGGAACTGGTGAAGCCGGGCACGCCGCTCGACGACATCCTCGCGCACCTGTTCGATACCGGCATGCATTCGTCGAGCTTTTCGACGCGCGAGCAATACATCAAGTGGCGCAACGAAACGATTGACCGCGGCGAGTTCGGCAAGACCGTGCTCGAGTTCGGCAACCGCATCATCCTGATGCAGCACCATCCGATGAAGGATGGCGGGTTCGTCTCGACGCACGAAGACATCACCGAGCAGCGCCAGCAGGAGGCGCGGATCCAGCATCTGGCGCGGCACGACGCCCTGACCGAGCTCGCCAACCGCATCCAGTTCCTCGAGGAAATGGCGGCGTCGGAAGCGCAGATCGAGCGCGGCGAAAAGACCGCGGTGCTGTGCATCGACCTCGATCACTTCAAATCGGTCAACGATACCTACGGCCACGCCATCGGCGACAAGCTCCTGAAGCAGGCGTCGGCGCGGCTGTGGGGCACGACGCGCGAGACCGACATCCTCGCCCGGCTCGGCGGCGACGAGTTTTCGCTGTTGCTCCGCCCCATCGACAAACCCAGCGATGCCGCCGCGATCGCCGAGCGCATTGTCAAGACCATGTCGGCGCCGTTCACCATCGACGGCCAGCAGATCGCCATCGGCGCCAGCGTCGGCATCGCCGTCGCCCCGCAGGACGGCGAGACCACCGACGTCCTGATGAAGAACGCCGACATGGCGCTCTATCGCGCCAAGTCGGAAGGCCGTTCCACTTACCACTTCTTCGAAAAGGACATGGACGCCGCCATCCAGAAGCGGCGCATGATCGAAGCGGGCCTGCGCGCCGCACTCGCCAACAACGAATTGCGCGTGGTGTTCCAGCCGCTGGTGGGCCTCAAGGAAAACCGCGTCACCTGCCTCGAAGCGCTGCTGCGTTGGACGCACAAGGGGGAGGCGATCTCACCGGCCGAGTTCATCCCGATCGCCGAAGAAACCGGCCTCATCGTGCCGATTGGCGAGTGGGTGCTGCGCGAAGCCTGCGAGGCGGCGGCGCACTGGCCGTCGCAGGCGCGCGTCGCGGTCAACCTCTCGCCGGTGCAGTTCAAGAACAAGCGGCTGTTCGAGACCGTGCACGGCATCCTGGCGGCCACCGGCCTGCCGCCGACCCGGCTCGAGCTCGAGATCACCGAATCGCTCATGCTCAACGACAACGAGCAGACGCTGCAGACCCTGCACCGGCTGCGCGCCATCGGCATCCGCATCTCGATGGACGATTTCGGCACCGGCTATTCGTCGCTGAGCTACCTGCGCGCCTTCCCGTTCGACAAGATCAAGATCGACCGCTCGTTCATGCGTGATCTCGAAAGCCGCGGCGACAGCCTCGCCATCATCAAGGCGGTGATCGGCCTCGGCCATTCGCTGGGCATGTCGACCACGGCCGAGGGGGTCGAGACCGAAGAGCAGCTCAAGGCCGTGCGCGAGCAGGGCTGCAACGAGGTGCAGGGCTTCCTGTTCTCGCCGCCACTCGAAGCCGGCGACGTGCTCGCGCTCCTCGCCCGCGAGTCGCAGCCGATCCCGCTGCGCCGGGCGAGCTGAGGTCGATCTCACGCGCCCTGCGGCACCGCCTTGGGCGCTGCCGGCTTCCTGCTGATCGACAGGACCAGCAACGCTGCGACGAGGCAGAGGATGCCGGCCATCAGGATCGCCGGATAGTAGGACGACGTTCCGGTACGCACTGCCCCGGCGGTGAAAGCGGCACTCGCGGCGCCGAGCTGGTGGCCTGCAAACACCCAGCCGAACACGAGGCCGGCTTTTTCGGCGCCGAAGCGCTGCGCGGTGAGCTTTACCGTCGGGGGCACCGTCGCCACCCAGTCGAGACCGTAGAACACCGCAAACACCGTGAGCGTCAGCAGCGAGAAGCCGGAAAAGGGCAGGTAGATGAGGCTCAGGCCCCGCAGCCCATAGTAACCCAGCAGCAGATAGCGGTTGTCGAAACGGTCACTGAGCCAGCCTGAGCAGATGGTGCCGATGAAGTCGAAGGCGCCAAGCAGCGCAAGATAGCCGGCCGCTCCCGTCGGCGCGATGCCGACGTCGCCGCAGATCGAGATCCAGTGCTGCTGGATGAGCCCGTTGGTCGAAAAACCGCAGACGAAGAAGGTCGCAAACAGCACCCAGAACACCTGCGTCTTGCTCGCTTCGCGCAGCGTCGCGAGCGGCACCGTCAGGAGCTCGATCAGCCGCCGGCCCTGCTGCGGCACCGGGGTGATCGCGCTCCTGCCATAAACCGGCAGGCCGACATCGGCCGGATGGTCGCGCAGGAACAGCGCGGCGAGCACGAAGGCAATGGCGAGGGTCACCACCACGAAGGTCAGCGCCGCCCGCCAGCCGATATGTTCGGACAGGCTCGCCAGCAGCGGCAAAAAGATCAGCTGGCCGGTGGCATTGCTGGCCGTCATCAGGCCGACGACCAGGCCGCGGCGCTTTTCGAACCAGCGGCTCGCGACGGTCGCGCCCAGCACCAGCGCCGTCATGCCGGTGCCGATGCCGATGACGAACCCCCACAGCACCACGAGCTGCCACAGCTCAGTCATCAGCATCGAGAGCCCGATGCCGATGCCGATCAACAGCAGCGCCGCGGTCACCACCTTCCTGATGCCGAAGTGGTTCATGAAGGCGGCGGCGAACGGGCCGAGCAGCCCGAAGAAGACCAGCCGGATGGCGAAGGCCGTCGAGATCTGTTCGGTGGTCCAGCCGAATTCGTTGCGCAGCGGGTCGATCAGCACGCCGGCCGAGCCCATGGCGCCAGCCGTCGCCAGCATCACCAGGAACGTCGTTCCAGCCACGACCCAGCCGTAGTGGATGTTCCTCGTCTCGAGCACTGCGGCCAGCCGGTCGGAAAGCATCGTCACATCCTCAAAGGGCGCTCAGCAGCGCGGTGAGCTCGGCGGCGCGCTCGGCGCCGAGCCTGTCGTGAATTCTCTGTTGCGTTGCGCGCCACAGCGGCATGGCGCGCTCCAGCGTCGCCTCGCCCTCGTCGCTCAGCTGCACCCGGGCCTCGCGCTGGTCGGCGCCGGGCTCGAGCTGCACCAGCCCCAGGCGCTCGATCACCCGCACATTGCGCCCCAGGGTCGAGCGGTCGAGCTCGACGATGTCGCTCAGCCTTGTCAGCGACAGCGGTCCGTGCCGGCGGATGGCCTTGAGCAGCGAGAACTGCGCCACATTGATGCCCGCCGGCGCCACCGCCGCGTCGTAGAGACTGGTGAGGCGGCGGCTCGCTTTGCGCACGGCGACACAGACACAGGGGAAGTCGGCGGTCTCGCTCATGGATGCGGGTATATACCCGCATGCCTCCGCCTGTCCAGCGTTGCTGTGTCCCGGAGCGCAGGCTAGGAGACCCGCATGCCATCCACCGCTTTGGGCTGGCTCGATTTTCTGGTCCCCAAGGACCTCTCGAGCCGCCGCATCGCCCGCAACGTCCGGTTCGGACCCGATCCCCGGCACGTCCTCGATCTCTATGCGCCGCGCCGGCCGCGCGGGCGGCTGCCGCTCCTTGTCTTCGTGCATGGCGGCGGCTGGGATTCGGGCGACCGGTGCGAATACAACTTCGCCGGCCGGGCGCTCGCGGCCTTCGGTTTCCTCGTCGCCTGCGCCGACTACCGGGTTTTCCCGGACGCCGTGTTTCCGGCCTTCGTCGAGGATCTCGCAACCGCCGCCAACTGGCTGGTCGCGCACGCGAAAGAGCATGGCGGCGATCCCGGCCGGCTGGTTCTCGCCGGCCATTCCGCCGGCGCCTACAACGCCGTGATCTTTGCGCTGCAGCCGGCCCGGTTCGGGGCGCCGGAGCTCGCTGGCCGTATCGAGGCGGTGGTCGGCCTCTCCGGTCCCTACGACTTCTACCCGTTCGACGTGAAGCAGGCGATCGATGCCTTCGGCACCTACCCCGAGCCGCTCACCACGCAGCCGGTCAACCTGGTGACGCCGGCCGCTCCACCGATGCTGCTGGTGCACGGCGTCCGCGACACCACGGTCGGCGACTACCACACCGTCCGCCTCGCGCTGAAACTGCGGCAGGCCGGGGTGCCGGTGGTCGAGCGGCACTATCGGCGGCTCGGCCATGCGGCGACGGTGCTTGGCCTGATCACGCTGTTGCGGCCCGTCCTGCCGGTCTGGCGCGACGTCAGGACGTTCCTGCGCGACCTTTCGATGCATCGCCATACCTGATGCGGGGCGCTGGTCCGGCCGTCGCCGTCAACCAAGAACCGGATCGCACCCCCGCCATGCAGGGAAAACGCTTGAGAATCCGGGCATCTCACACTATGTGAGCCGCCAATTGTCTCCCTTTCATCGTTAGGCGGCCCGAAATGGCGTTGCGCAACATCGCGATCATCGCCCATGTCGACCATGGCAAAACCACCCTCATCGACGTCCTGCTCAGGCAGTCGGGCGCCTTCCGCGAAAACCAGCGCGTCGAAGAGCGCGCCATGGATTCCAACGATCTCGAGCGCGAGCGCGGCATCACCATCCTCGCCAAGGTGACGTCGCTGGTCTGGAAGGACACGCGCATCAACATCGTCGACACCCCCGGCCACGCCGATTTCGGTGGCGAGGTGGAGCGCATCCTCTCGATGGTCGACGGCGTGGTGATTCTCGTCGATGCCGCCGAAGGGCCGATGCCGCAGACCAAGTTCGTGCTCGGCAAGGCGCTGGCGCAGGGGCTTCGCCCGATCGTCGCGATCAACAAGATCGACCGGCCCGACGCGCGGCATCTCGAAGTGCTCGAGGAGATCTTCGACCTGTTCATCGCGCTCGA
>JBQCIY010000056.1:0-75004 GCA_051953275.1 Devosia sp.
GGCATCCCCCTCCACCGCCTGACGGCGGTCCCCCGCCATTCGAGCGTAGCTCTCATGGCCTTCTCGCCCCCGCTTCCGCGGGGGCAGGCTCTAAAATCGCTCCGCCGGAGCGATTTTGCCTTCGGCACGGCTCGAAGCCCCGCAAGCCGGAGAGGAGTCCTGACTGCGGGTCCGTGGGTCGAGCCTGCGGATGACGGAACCGAGGGGTTCGGGATGACGGAGCGGAGAGATCGTGCAAGCGGCACCCCTCCACCACGCTGACGCCTGGTTCTCCTCCGCCGTAACGGGAGAGGAGTTCCGACTGCGAGCGACTGCCGGTCCTAGTTCGGTGGGCCGGGGGTGGAGCCGGTGGCGGCGGCGAGTTTGGCGGTGCGGGCGATGGTGTCGATCCAGTCGTGCAGGGCGTCTCCCGCGAGGCCGCGCTGCTCGGCGATGAGGACGATGGACATGGCGAGAGCGGCCTGGACCGCCGTAGCGGGGGAGCCGAGCGTGGCGGCGGTGATCTGCAGGTAGATGTGAGCCACCTCGTCCGGGTCGGGCTTCGCTTTCGGGCAAGGCTGTGCCACAGATATGTCCAAGGATTTGTGCGCATATGCAAAAATATATTGGCATAATGCAAAAGGAAGTTTGCACTGTCAACTGAACTTGGCGGCAACACACAGGACGAGCGGATCACGGCGCTGGTGAACGCCGTGGGCGGACCGGTGCGGGCGGCGGCGCTGATCGGCAAGACGCGCACGCATGTCGACAACATGCGCAAGGCGGGGGCGCCGCTGAGACTCGACGACGTGCTGGTGCTGGCGCGGGCGGCGGGTGTGTCGCTCGACTGGGTGGTGAGCGGGCAGGTACTTCGCCCGGACCTGCAAGGAATGAGCGACGCGTCGACGGCCGGGTTCGAGGCGCTTCCCGGGTTCGTCCGGCTGTCGCCGCTGAGGCCCGAGATCGTGTCGGCCGGCGGGCGCAGCGTCGAGCGGTGGACGCCGTCGGGGTTTGCGGTGAGCGTCGAGTGGCTCGACGGGTTCGGGCTGACACCGGATACGGCGCGCTATGCGATCGCCGGCGACGATGGGATGGCGCCCGCGATCGGCAAAGGGGCGACGGTGCTGGTGGAGGGGCGGGCCGGGCCGCTTAGAACGGGGCTCTATTGCGTCGTGATCGACGACGAGCTGCTGGTGCGGCGGCTGCAGCGGCTTCCCGGCGGGGTGAACGAGCTGGTGGCCGATGCCGATCCGCGCTGGCGGTTCGTGCTGAGCGAGGAGGTCGAGATGTATCGGGTGGTGTGGGTGGCGCAGGCGGTTTAGGAAGAGAGCGCGCGTTCCAGGCTCGGGGTCGCGGCGATGAGCTCCTGTGTGTAGGGGTGCCGGGGGTTGGCGAAGATTTCGGCAGTGGGGCCGGTTTCGACGATCCTGCCATTCTGCATCACCAGCACGCGGTCGGTGATGGAGCGGACGACGCTCAGGTCGTGCGAGATGAAGAGGTAGGAGAGCGCGAGGCGGTCGCTGAGCTCGGCGAGGAGGTCGAGGATCTGGGCGCGGATCGAGACGTCGAGGGCGGAGACGGCTTCGTCGAGAACGATCAGCGAGGGCTCGATGATGAGCGCGCGGGCGATGGCGATGCGCTGGCGCTGGCCGCCGGAGAATTCGTGGATGTACTTGGTCGCGTCGGCGGGTGAGAGGCCGACATTGGTAAGCGCGGCGTCGACGCGGCGGCGGCGCTCGGAGCCACGAGGCGCCTCGGCGCCGAGCAGGTGGAAGGGTTCGGTGATCAGGGTTTCGACGCGCTGGCGCGGGTCGAACGAGCCGTAGGGGTCCTGGAACACGACCTGCAGCTTGCGGCGGCTCCTGAGGTCGCGATCGCTGAGCGGCGTGCCGTCGATCGCGATGCTGCCGCCCTGCGCCGGCTCGAGCGCCATGATGGCGCGGGCGAGCGTGGATTTGCCGCTGCCGCTTTCGCCGACGAGGCCGACATTCTCGCCGCGCTCGATGCTCAGGCTGACGCCATCGACGGCGCGGAATGTTCCGGCGGGCGCGAACAGGTGGCGCGGCGGGATGCGGTAGTCGCGGATGAGATTTTCAACCAACAAGACGGGATCAGGTTTTTTTTGTGCTCTGTCCGACCGATCCCGAGAAGGATCGTTCGGCCAACCGGCAGAGTCTGTTTCTGCTCTGTCCGAGCGATCCCGAGAGGGATCGTTCGGCCAACCGGCAGAGTCTGTTTCTGCTCTGTCCGAGCGATCCCGAGAGGGATCGTTCGGCCAACCGCGGTGGGGCACGTGCGAGGAGGCTTCGAAGAGCTCGCGGGTGTAGGGATGGGCGAGGGTGCGGAAGACATTGCGCGTCGGGCCGGATTCGACGACTTCGCCGTGGCGCATGACGGCGACGTCGTCGGCCAGCCCGGCGACGACGGCGAGGTCGTGCGTGATGAAGATCAGCCCCATGCCGTCTTCGTCGACGAGGCGGCGGAGCAGCTCGAGGATGCGGGCCTGGGTGGTGACGTCGAGGGCGGTGGTGGGTTCGTCGGCGATCAGGAGCTTCGGCCGGAGCGCGATGGCGGAGGCGATGACGACGCGCTGGCGCTGGCCACCGCTCAGCTCATGCGGATAGCGGTCGCGCGGGAAGCGGTCGCGGGGCAGGCCGGCGCGATCGAGCACGCGGTCGGCTTCGGCGAGGGCCTCGCGCCGGCTCATCTGCGCATGGACCCAGATGGTTTCGGCGACCTGAGCGCCGATGGTCTTCAGCGGATCGAGCGCGGTCATCGGTTCCTGGAACACCATTCCGACGTCGCGGCCGCGGATGGCGCACATCTGGGTCTCGGTCTGCGCCAGAAGCTCGGTGCCGTTGAGGCGGATGGCGCCGGTCGCCACGCTGCCGGCGGGCAGCAGGCGCATGATCGAGAGGGCGGTCATCGACTTGCCGGAGCCGGATTCGCCGATGATGCCGAGGACCTTGCCGGCGTCGAGGCGCAGATCGATGCCGTTGAGGATCGGCGTGCCGCCGATCGCGAGCCGCAGCTTTTCGACCTCCAGCAGGGTCATCGGCGGCTCCGCTGCAGGCGCGGATCGAAGATGTCACGCAGCCCGTCGCCCACGAGGTTGAGGCCGAGCACGGTGAAGACGATGCAGAGGCCGGGAATCAGCGCGAGGTGCGGCGCGAGCGAAATCAGGGTTTGCGCGTCGGCCAGCATCTTGCCCCAGCTCGGGGTCGGCGGCTGGGCGCCGAGGCCGACGTAAGCGAGGGCGGCTTCGGCGAGGATGCCGAGCGAGAACTGGATGGTGATCTGCACCACCAGCGTGTTGAGGATGTTGGGCAGGATGTGCTCGAGCGAGATGCGGGTGGCGCCCTTGCCGGCGACGCGGGCGGCGAGGATGAAGTCGCGGGTCCACAGGCTCAGCGCCGCGGCGCGGGTGAGGCGGGCGAAGACCGGGATGTTGAAGATACCGATGGCGATGATGGCGTTGGTGGCGCTCGGCCCGAAGACCGAGGTGATGAGGATGGCGATGAGGAGGGCGGGGAAGGCGAAGACGAGATCGTTCAGGCGCATGATGATCTCGTCGAGCAGGCTGCCGCGGCGGGCGGCGGCCCAGAGGCCGAGCGGCACCCCGACACCGATGCCCAGCCCGACCGCGATCAGTGCGACCGAGATCGAGGTGCGGGCGCCGACGAGGATCTGCGAGAACACGTCGCGGCCGTACTGGTCGGTCCCGAACCAGTGCTCGGCGCTCAGCCCGCGCAACTTGTGCGGAATGTCCTGCGCGGCGAACGGGTAGGGCGTCCACACGAAGCTCAACAGCGCCATGGCGATGAAGAGCAGGGTGATCAGCGCGCCGATGACGAAGCTGGGCGAGCGCAGCGCGGTGCGCAGCAGGTTTTCGCGCGGGGCTTCGGCGGTGGCGGCGGCGGTCTCGCTCATCAGCGCCTCCGCAGCCGTGGGTCGACGAGGATGTAGCTCAGATCGACCAGGAAGTTGACGAGGATGACGGCGAAGACGAGCAGCATCACGACCGACTTGACGACGATCAGGTCGCGCTGGGTGATGCCCTGGAAGATGAGGCGGCCGAGGCCGGGCAGAAAGAAGACGTTCTCGATGATGATGCCGCCGGCGAGCAGGAAGGCGAACTGCAGGCCGACGATGGTCAGCACCGGGATCAGCGCGTTGCGCACGGCGTGGCGCCAGAGGGTGGCGCTGCGGCTCAGCCCATGGGCACGGGCGGTGCGGATGTAATCTTCCTCGAGGGTGTCGAGGAGCGACGACCGCATGACGCGCGCGAGGATCGAGGCCTGCGGCAGCGCGAGCGCGATAGCGGGCAAGGTGAGGGCGCGCAGCCCGAGCCAGAAGCCGTGGTCCCACCCCGGAAAGCCGCCGGCGGTGAACCAGCGAAGGCTCACCGAAAAGACCAGGACCAGCAGCATCGCGAACCAGAAGTTGGGCACGGCGACGCCGAGCTGGGTGATGCCGGTGACGACGAGGTCGGTCTTCGAATTGCGCCGCGCGGCGGCGAGGATGCCGGCGGGGAAGGCGATGAGCATGGTGAGGAACAGCGAGATCAGGGCCAGCGGCAGCGATACGCCGAGGCGCTGCAGCACGAGCTCGGTCACCGGCGTGCGGTAGGTGTAGGAAATGCCGAGGTCGCCATGCAGCATGCCAAGGACCCAGGTGATGTAGCGGGTCCAGGCCGGGGCATTGAGGCCGAGCTGCTCGCGCAGCGCCGCCAGCGTATCGGGGCTGGCGTTGAGTCCGAGCATGAACTGCGCCGGATCGCCCGGCACCACCTCGAGCACGAGGAAGATGACGATGCTCGCGACGATCAGGCTGAGGAGCAGCGAGGCGAGGCGGCCGAGGAGGTAGGAGGACATACGGTCATTCAGTCATGGGCGGGGGCAGGGTGCAAGCGAGTTGCTGAAGGACGGAGGTCGTTGAGAGACCTCACCCCTCACCCTAGCTCCGCTACGTCGCTTGGCTCCGAGCTGCGCTAGCCTCTCCCCTGAGGGGCGAGGGGGCGCCGACTGCGGAGTTGCGCAGGCGGGCACCCCCACCGCGGCCTTGCCGCGGGGAGGTGCGCTGATCGGGACTTACTGGGCCCAGGACATTTCGCTGATTTCGACGGCGGGGATGGGGGCGTTCTTCCAGAGGCCCTGCACGTCCTTGTTGGCGACGACGATGTTGGGATATTCGAACAGGAAGCCGGCCGCGAAGTCGTTGGCGAGCTGCTTCTGGGCGTCCTGCAGGAGGCTCTTGCGCTTGTCCGGATCGGTCGCGTTGTTGAGGTCGGCCATGATCTTGTCGAACGCGTCCGAGTGGTAGTTGAAGTAGTAGCCGGGCTTGGCGAAGACACCGATATCGTTGGGCTCGACGTGGCTGACGATCGACAGGTCGTAGTCCTTGTTGGTGAAGACGTTCTGCAGCCAGTCGGCCCACTCGACATTGGTGATGTCGACCTTGATGCCGACGTCGGCGAGCTCCTGCTGGATGATCGGACCGGCGGCGCGGGCGTAGGACGCCGGCGGCAGCTTGAGCGAGAGGTCGAGGTTCTTGACCCCGGCATCGGCGAGCAGCTGCTTGGACTTGGCCGGATCGAAGTTCGAGATCGAGGTCAGGTCGACATAGGCCGGATCGCCCGGCGGGAAGAACGAGCCGATGGGCGTGCCGAGGCCGAACATGGCGCCGTCGATGATCGCCTTGCGGTCGATCGCGTGGGCGATGGCCTCGCGCACCTTGATGTTGTCGAGCGGGGCCTTGCCGTTGTTCATGGCGAGCACCGTTTCACCCTCGGTGGTGCCGACATTGACGACGAAGCGCGGGTCGTTGCGGAACTGGTCGAGGGATTCGGGCGAGGGGAATTCCGGGCTCACGTCGACGTCGCCGGCGAGCAGCGCGGCAGTCGCGGCGGGCGGGTCGGCGATGAACTTGAAGGTCGCCTTGTCGAGCTTTGGCGCCGTGCCCCAGTAGCTGTCGTTCCTCACCAGATCGATGTGGTCGCCCTTGACCCAGGTGCCGAGCTTGTAGGGGCCGGTGCCGACCGGAGCGGTGCCGTTGGTGGCGGCGGTCTTCTGCGAGACGATCACCGCGTCGCCCCAGCCCATGTCGTAGAGGAAATCGCCCTGCGGGCCCGAAAGGGTGACCTTGACGGTCGTGGGGTCGACGACGTCGACCGAGGCGATCTTGGCGAAGAGCTGCTTCTGAGCGTTGACCGACTTGTCGCCGCGGGCGGTATCGAGCGAGTATTTCACGTCGTCGGCGGTGAACGGCGTGCCGTCGGAGAACTTCACACCCGACTGCAGATGGAAGGTGTAGGTGAGACCGTCTGGCGAGATGTCCCAGTTCTTGGCGAGGAGCGGCTGCACGTTGCCGTCCTTGTCGATGCGGGTCAGGCCTTCGAAGATGTTGCCGTAGGTGACTTCGCGGATGGCGGCGGCGGCGCCGCCGGTGGTGGGATCGAGGCTGGGGGGCTCGAGCTGGAGCGAGATGTTGATGTCGGTGCGCGCGGCGGCATAGGCCGGCGTCAGCGCCGTGGCCGAGATGAGTGCGCCGGCAATGGCCAGCAGAACCAGTGAGTTGCGCATAAGCGTCCCTTCCCGTGAACGGCCGCCTGCTGCGGCCTTGGGGGCGACTGTAGGACGATTTTGCGCGAGCACAAATGGGGTTTGGGGAGAGAAAAGTGCGTCCACCGGGCTACGGACGAACGAGATTGTCCAAACGCCATTCCCGCGACAGCGGGACTCCAGGCTGAGTGCGCGGACGTCCGAAAGCCTGGTCTGGGTTCCGGCTGTCGCGGGAATGACGTCGTGGGTTATTGCGGCCAACCCCCACCCGGCTTGCCAAACCCTCGCGTTGCGAGGGCAAGCGCGCCGCCCTCCCCACGCGGAGGAGGGAAAACAGGAGCCGGTGCCCGCGTGAGCTATTGCACGTGCAGCAGGTCGGCCAATGCGAGGGCCATGACTTTGGCGGAATCGAGCATGTCGTCGATGCCGACATATTCGTCGGGCTGGTGGGCGAGATCGAGGATGCCGGGGCCGTAGGCGATGCAGTCGTGGAGGCGCCCGATGCGATCGATGTGCTTCTGGTCGTAGGTGCCGGGGGAAACGACGTAGTCGGGCGCAAGGCCGAGGACTTCGGTGATCGCCTTGTCGACGGCGCGGACGACGGGGGCGGCCTTGTCGGTCATGGTCGGCGGAATGGTCCAGAGGTCGCGCAATTCGTACGAGAAGCCGGGGCGGGTGGCCTTGAGCCTTTCGAGGAGATCGAGGACCTCCTGCCGCACCGCATCGGGCTTTTCTTCAATGAGGTAGCGGCGATCGATGACGATGCGCGCCGAGTGCGCGACGACCGGAGCGGGAAAGCCGGTGTAGCCCGCTTCGGGCTCGGGCTGGCCGCCGTGGATCGAATTGATGTTGAGCGTGGATTGACGGGCGAGCGGGGGCACCACGGGCATGGCGGTGGTGCGACTCGCGAGCGCCGGGTAGAGGCTCGTTTCGATTTCGCCGAGCAGGGCCGCCATGTGGCGGATGGCGCTGTCGCCGAGAAACGGCATGGAGCCGTGGGCAATGCGGCCGTGGGTTTCGATCTCGGCCCACCAGACGCCGCGATGGCCGAGGCAAATGCGGTTCTTGTTGAGCGGCTCGGGGATGATGACGTGCTGCACGCGGCTCGGCGAGAACCAGCCCTTTTCCGCGAGGTAGGCGACGCCGCCATAGCCGCCGGTCTCTTCGTCGGCGGTGGCGGAGATTTCGATGGCGCCGGCAAAATCGGGGTGCGTGTCGATGAAGGCTTCGGCCGCGACGATGGAGGCGGCGAGGCCGCCCTTCATGTCGCAGGCGCCGCGGCCATAGACCTTGCCGTCCTTTACCTCGCCGCCGAACGGATCGACGGTCCAGCCGCGGCCGACCTCGACGACGTCGTGGTGCGAGTTGAAGTGGACGGTATCGCCGCCGGACTTGCCGGGGCGGCGGGCGACGAGGTTCCAGCGTGGGTGCCTGTCGACATCGCCGATGGCCCCTTCGGCGCGGATAAGCTCGATCTCAGGGAAACGCGGCCGCAGGCGGCGCTGCACGAATTCGCAGATCTCGCGATAGTGGTCGCCGGGCGGGTTGACGGTGGGGATGCGGATGAGGTCGGCGGTGAGGGCGACAAGGTCGTCGCGGCGGCGGTCGATGGCGTCGGTGAGGGCAGTCATGCTGCCATGGTGACGGCAGGGCCCGGCGAAATCAACCGGCCTGCGCGACCTGGGTCAGGACGCGCTCGAGGTCGCCCTGGAAGAACGGCTTGCTCAGCCGCGGGATCGACTGGTCGGCGCCGGCGGGGAGCTCGGCGTAGCCGGTGGCGAGGACGACCTTGAGCTCCGGGCGTCTCTTCCTGGCCTGCTCGATCAGCTCCAAGCCGGTCATCTGGGGCATGGCCTGGTCAGTGATCATCAGATCGAGATCGGACGCCCTGTCGAGGGCTTCGAGCGCCTGGGTGCCGGAATGCACCTCGACGACACGATGACCGAGGTCTTCGAGCATGGCCGAGGTGTTCATGGCGACGAGGAAATCGTCGTCGACGACAAGGATGCTGAGCGGGCGGTCTTCTTCAGGCTCGGCGGGGGCAGGCGGTTGAGCCGGCTCGGCGGTTTCGCCGGCCGTCGCCGAGGTGACCGGCAGCCACAGATGCACCGTGGTGCCCTGGCCCAGGGCGCTTTCGATGGTGATGGAGCCACCGGACTGTTCGGTCAGGCCGCGCACCATGGCGAGCCCGAGCCCTGTGCCCTTGCCGACGCCCTTGGTGGTGAAGAAGGGCTCGGTGGCATGGGCCAGGGTGCCCTCGTCCATGCCGGTCCCGGTATCGCTCAACGACAGGCGGATATAGCGGCCCGGCCGCAGGCTGGCCTGGGGCGGCGGCTCGGCCTCATCGGCGGAGATGGTCAGCGTGCCGCCCTGGGGCATGGCATCCTTGGCGTTGACCGCCAGATTGAGGATTGCGAGCTCGAGCTGGTTGGCATCGACCAGCACCGGGCTCATCGGTCCGGTCAGGTAGGTTTCCATCTGGATGGTGGGACCCAGGGACCGGGAGAGGAGCTCGGTCATGTTGCCAACCAACTGGCTGACATCGACGGTGTCGGCCTTCAGCTCCTGGCGGCGGGCGAAGGCGAGCATGCGCTGGGTCAACGAGGCGCCGCGCTGGGCGCCCTGCATGGCATTGTCGATGAGCCGGTGCAGCCTGGGATCGTCGGGGATGCGCTTGCGCAACAGCTCGAGGCTGCCGGTGATGGCCATCAGCAGGTTGTTGAAGTCGTGGGCGACGCCCCCGGTCAGGCGACCGATGGCCTCCATTTTCTGGCTCTGCAGCAGCTCTTCGCGCGCCTGGGCGAGGGCGATGGCCGCTTCGCGGCGTTCGGTCAGATCGCGGGTGATCTTGGCAAAGCCGAGCAGTTCGCCATGCTCGTCGCGGATGGGGTCGATGATCACGTGGGCCCAGAAGCGGGTGCCGTCCTTGCGGACACGCCAGCCTTCGTGCTCGAACCGGCCTTCGGTGGCGGCGCCCTTCAGGGCCCTGGCCGGCAGGTTGGTCGCCTTGTCCTCTTCGGTATAGAAGCGGGAGAAGTGCTGACCAAGGATCTCGTCGGCCGTATAGCCCTTGAAGCGTTGCGCGCCCGGGTTCCAGCTCACGATGTAGCCGTCCGGATCGAGCATATAGATGGCGTAATCGGCAATCGCATCAATCAAAAGACGGTAGCGATCGCCTTCGCTGATGGCCGGTCTAGACTTCACGTCGTCCATTGGTCCCCCGCTGCACACTATGCAGCTTCAACTCAGAACTTGGCCAGCGCGATTTGGTTGCAGCGCAGAGCAGCGATTTCTGCAACCGCGGCGGGGTATTGCGGCCGAGAATGCCGTTTTTCAGGCGTGCTGCGGCAGCTCCTTGCCGAGGCGGTGGCCGGGCCGGGCGGAACGACTTTCGCCGGGGGCGGCGCCTTCGAACCTGAGGCGGTCGGCCATGACGTAGCGGGAGAGGACGTACCAGGCGATGACGGCGGTGACGATCTCGACCGCGTAGTAGGAGCCGAAAGCGCCAAAAACCCCGAAATTCAGCGTGATCACGGCGACGAGGCCGGCCGAGACGAGGTTGGCGCTGTTGAACACCATGGCGCGGACGCCCTGTTTGCCGGCGGCGCCGAAGACCTCGAGGATGACGCCGCTGACCGCCGCCGGAACGATGACGAAGCAGATGGCGCGGGTGAAGCCGACCATCGAGATGTACTGGTGGCCGAACAGGATCGGCATCAGCGGGGAGAGGACGAAGACGGTCAGCGAGACGGCGACGGCGATGCCGACGGCGGCCATCAGGACCTTCACCAGCCGCGGATAGGCGACGTGGAAGCCGTGGACGAGGATGCGCGCCGAGCCGGGATAGATCAGGCGGTTGAGCGCCTCGATCGACATGTAGGAGGAATCGAGGATGCGGCGGGCCACGCCGTAGCTGCCGACGATCTCGGGGCTGGCGATCATGCTCAGCACGACGAGGTCGGTGTTCTGCCGCAGGGCGCGGAAGATGAACTGGGTGGAGAAGAGGGCACCGATGGGGATCTCCTCGCGCACGATGCGCCAGGCCGGGCGGCCGATGCGCCACATCATATAGAGATAGGCCAGCGTGAGCAGCGTGTGCGAGCCGAACATCCAGATCGCCCATTGGTCGACGGTCTTGACGCCGAAGACCAGGCAGCCGAGCAGCGTGGTCAGCATCCGCATCAGCGCGAACCCGATCTCCATGCCGTTGGCGACCTTGAAGTTGGAGTGGGCGACGTAGGCGGCGGTGGCGACGCCGATGATCTTGACCAGAAGGATGTTGGTGATGAGCAGGAACACAATCGAGGTCAGGGTCGGCATCTGCTCGGAGGGCAGCGCGAGCAGCAACGGCACGGCGCCGATGCCGATGAGGATCAACGCAATGCCGGTGCCGACGGTCAGCAGCATCGTGTGCCCGAACATGGTCGGGTAGAACGAGAGTTCACGCGCGACGCGCCGGACCAGCGATTCCTGGCTGCCGATGCCACAAATCTGGGTGCCGATGTTGGTGAAGGCGCTGATGGTGATGTAGACGGCGAACTGCGACGTGCCGAGGGTACGGGCCAGCACGGCGAAGGTGATGAGCTGGGCGGCGGCGGAGAGCAGGAGGCTCAGGCCCGAGGCCGCGTAGGACAGGCCCATCGGCAATCCGCGCTTGATCAAACCAATCACAACCAACTCCAGCCGCTCACCCTGGCGAGTCCCGCAACGGGGTACTTGGCACAACCTGGCGGCAAATGCGGCTCACAACGACGGTTGAGGTTAATTTCCCGACCAAAACGGCAAGGGCGGCCATTGCCTTAACGGTCTTTCTTAAGCCTAGGAGACAAAGGTGCTTCCGATGCACGTCGATTGCACTATGGATGACTGCGCGGCACCCGGTCCTTCGGGTCGCTAGAATTTTATTCAAATCTAGCCAATAAGGAACTGAGATCGTGGGGAAGACGGCACTCATCACCGGCGTCACCGGACAGGACGGAGCCTACCTGTCGCGGCTGCTGCTCGAGAAGGGCTATACGGTGCATGGCCTCAAGCGGCGTTCGTCGTCGTTCAACACCGGGCGCATCGAGGACATCTACCAGGACCCGCATGAGGGGGACGCCCGGTTCACGCTGCACTACGGCGACATGACGGATGCGACCAACCTGATCCGCATCGTGCAGGAGACCCAGCCGGACGAGATCTACAACCTCGCGGCGCAAAGCCACGTGCAGGTGTCGTTCGAGACGCCGGAGTATACAGCGAACGCCGACGGGCTCGGGACGCTGCGCCTGCTGGAGGCGATCCGCATCCTGGGGCTCGAGAAGAAGACGCGGTTCTACCAGGCCTCGACCTCGGAGCTCTATGGTCTCGTGCAGGCGGTGCCGCAGACCGAGACGACGCCGTTCTATCCGCGCTCGCCCTATGCGGCGGCCAAACTTTACGCCTACTGGATCGTGGTCAACTACCGCGAAGCCTATGGGCTGCATGCCAGCAACGGCATCCTGTTCAACCATGAGAGCCCGCTGCGGGGCGAGACGTTCGTGACGCGCAAGATCACCCGGGCGGCGGCGGCCATCATGCTCAAGCGGCAGGAAAAGCTATACCTGGGCAATCTCGATGCGGAGCGCGACTGGGGCCATGCGCGCGACTATGTGCGCGGCATGTGGATGATGCTGCAGCAGGACAAGGCGGACGACTACGTGCTGGCGACCGGCAAGACGACCTCGGTCCGGCAGTTCGTCGAATGGGCCTTCGCCGACGCCGGCATGCCGATCGTCTGGCGCGGCGAGGGCATAGAGGAAAAGGGCTACGACCAGCGGACGGGCAGGGTGCTGATCGAGATCGATCCGCGCTACTTCCGCCCGACGGAAGTCGAGCAGCTCCTGGGCGACGCGCGCAAGGCGCACGAGGTGCTCGGCTGGTCGCACCAGACGCCGGTGCGCGAGCTGGTGAGCGAGATGGTGCGGGCAGACATCGAGGCGCTGGGCAACGAGTCGCTGCCGCTGATGCTGTCGGCCTGATGGGACGAGCGAGGAGCAGATGAGCGCATTTGCGCGCTACGACGTGGTGGGTACCGAGGTGAGCGCGGTCTCGATGCGCGCGCTCATCGAGACGGTCGCCGGCTGGCGCGGCGATGGGCAGGTGCATCATGTGTGCTTTGCCGACGTGAACTCGGTGATCCAGGCGCGGGACAATCCGGCGATGCGTTCGGCCCTGGCGGCGGCCGACGTGGTGTCGCCGGACGGCACGCCGCTGATGCTGGTGGGCCGGCTGCTGCACGGCCGTACGGTGAGCAAGACGAGCGGGCCGGACTTCCTCGAGGCGTTCTGTGCGGCGACGGCAAAGACCGGCACGCGCCACTTCTTCCTCGGCGGCGGCCCGGGCGTTGCGGCGTCGCTCGCAAGCCAGCTGGCCGAGCGGTATCCGGGGCTGGTGGTGGCGGGGAGCTATTCGCCGCCGCGCTTTCCGCTGAGCGAGGCGCAGAACGACGAGATGCTCGGCTTCATCGAGGCCGCCAAGGCCGATGTGGTGTGGGTGGGGCTGGGCGCACCGAAGCAGGAAATCTGGATGGCCCAGAACCGGCACAGGCTCAACGGGCTGACGATGCTGGGCGTCGGCGCGGCGTTCGATTTTTCGGCCGGGCGGGTGAAGCGCGCGCCGCTGTGGATGCAAAAGAGCGGGACCGAGTGGCTGTATCGGATCAGCCAGGAGCCGAAGCGGCTGCTCGGCCGGTACGCCTCGACCATCCCGCGCTTCCTGACGCTGGTGCTGCTGCAGATGGTGCGGCTGGGATGAGCCTCAACGGCACGCGGCTGTCGCGAAGCGAACGGCGCGAGCTCGACGTGCTCGACGCCGGCATGCACCGCGTCCCCGAGTGGCTGCGCCCGGCGGCAGGCTGGAGCGACGCACCGGCCGCGACCGGTGGAGTCGTGTTCTGCAACAATATCGTCACGCCCTACACCAACCGGCTGTTCAACGGCGCGGCGGAGGCGGGGCTGAAGCTGACGGTGGTCTCGGCCGCCGAAACCGAACCGAACCGGGCGTGGGGCGCGCTGGCCGAGAAGCGCTACGACCACGTGGTGCTGCCGGGCCGACGGCTGCAACTCGGACCGGGGCGGTTCGCGCATTTCAATTCCGGCATCTTCCGCACCCTCAACGCGCTGAAGCCGCGGCTGCTGGTGATCAACGGGTTCTATCCCACGATGCTGGTCGCGGCACTGTGGGCGATGCTGACGCACACGCGGATGGTGCTGTCGATCGACGGCTGGGCCGAGACGATGCCGAACTCGATTTACCACCGGCTGGTGCGGCCGTTCGTCCTGCGGCACGTCGAGCGGGTGATCGTGCCGGGCCGCAAGGGGCGCGAATACTTCCGCGGCCAGGGGATCGGCTACGACCGGATCGCGACGGTGCCGCTGGTGCCGGCGTGGGACGCGCCGGATGCGGTGCCCGCGATGGCCGGGCGGCGGTTCGACCTGTTGTGGTGCGGACATCTCAACAACGATGCCAAGAACGCTGCGTTTCTCGTCGCGGTGTGCCGTGAGCTCAAGGCGACGATGCCGGAGCTGAGTGTGCGGATCGTCGGACAAGGGCCAGCGGAGGCGGAGACGCTGAAAGCGCTCGCGACGGTCGGCGTGAACGTGGTGCATGATCGGGCGCTGCCGTGGGACCGGATGGGGGAGGTGTTTTCGAGCAGCAAGCTGCTGGTGTTTCCGTCGTTGTGGGAGCCGTGGGGGCTGGTGTGCAACGAAGCCATGCAGTGCGGCACGCCGGTGCTGGTATCGCCGCATGTGGGCGCCGGCGACGACCTCGTGCGGACCGGCGAAACCGGCGCCGTGCTGCCGCTCGATGCGGTGACGTGGGCGGGCGAGATCCGGCGGCTGCTCGGGAATGAGCGCGACTGGACGCGGCTCTCGGGCCATGCGCGCGCCGAAATGCAGACACGGCCGCTGAGTGCTTCGATCGCGGCGTTCGTTGCCGCACTCGCATGAAGCTGCTGATCCTCCACAACCGCTACCAGCGGGCGGGCGGCGAGGATGCCGTGGTCACCAACGAGACCGCGATGCTGCGCGCGGCGGGGCACGACGTGCACCTCGAGCTGGTCAGCAACGACAGCATCGGCGGGCTCGGCAGCAAGGTGCGGACGCTGCTCGCGACGCCCTACGATGCACGCCGGACGACGTGGATGCATGAGCTGCTCGAGCGCACCGGAGCGGACCTGGTGCATATCCACAATTTCTTCCCGCTGCTGACGCCGGCGGTACATGAAGCGGCCGCGGCGCATGGCGTGCCGGTGGTGCAGACGCTGCACAATTACCGGCTGATCTGCGCCGGTGCGATGCTGATGCGCGACGGCGAGGTGTGCGAGACCTGCGTGAGCGGCAATCGCGCCGCGGCCGTGGTGCACCGGTGCTATCGCGGCTCGGTCGCCGGATCGGCGGCGGTGGTGGCGATGCAGAACCGGGCCGCGCGAGCGGGCACGTGGGGCCGCGCGGTGACGCGGTTCATCGCGCTGACCGAGTTTGCGCGGCAAAAATTCATCGAAGGCGGCCTGCCGGCGGAGCGGATCGTGGTCAAGCCGAATGCCTTGACGGCGCCGGCCTTGAGCGATGGGAGGCGCAGCGGCGCGCTGTTCGTCGGGCGACTGTCGCCGGAGAAGGGCGCGGCGGTGCTGCTGCGTGCCTGGCGCGAGGTAAGCGGCATGGCGCTCACCGTCATCGGCGACGGGCCGGAGCGCGCGGCGCTCGAGGCGATGGCGCCGGACAACGTGACCTTCCTCGGACAGCTGGGGCCGGACAAGGTTGCCGAGCACATGCGTTCGGCGCAGATGCTGATCGTGCCGTCGGTCTGGTACGAGGGCTTTCCGATGACCATCATCGAGGCGTTCGCGGCGGGGCTGCCGGTGATCGCCTCGGACCTGGGATCGCTGCGCGAGATCGTGACCGACGGCGTGCTCGGGCGGCGCTTCGCGCCGAAGGATCATGCGGCGCTGGCCGGGATCATCAACAGCGCTGCGGCGCAGCCGGAGCAGCTTGCGGGGTGGGGCCGGGCGGCGCGCGCCGCCTACGAGCAGCGCTACACGGCGGCGCAGAACCTCACGATGCTCGAGGCGATCTACCGCGACGCACTCACGGAGCGGAGGCCGCGCCTCACGCCCAGCGCGGCATAAGGACCGGGGTATCGCGCAGGCGGTGCCACTGGCCGCGCAGCCAGTCGCGCTGCGTCGGGGGGCGTCTGGACAGCTCGACGATCGAGGTGTTGACGGCTGGGTCGCTGGCGACGGCGACGCGGTCGCGCAGTACGCCGCCGGTGACGGCGAAGCCGCCGTTGCAGGTATAGACTTCGCGCATCTGCTTTTCGGCGAGGAGCCGCAGCACCGACGCGTTGTACTGGCCAAAGGGCGGGGCCGCGGCGGTCACCGGGGCGCCAAGCAGGTCCTCGAGCTCGGCGATGCCGCGCAGGATGTCGTCGCGGTAGTCGGGATTGCGCGTCCACGAGACGTGATTGGTCCCATGCGTGCCGATGCGCATGCCGAGCGCGTGCATCTCGCGCAGCTGTGCGGCGGTCAGGCGGCCTGGCCGGCCGAGGAAGGCGGTGGGAACAAAGAAGCTTGCGGTGCGGCCGTGCTCGAGGAGCCAGGGCAGCAGCAAGGTGTAGTCGGAAATGAACGCATCGTCGCAGGTGAGCTCGACTGGAATGCCGCTCTGCCGGGCGTTTCGCTCCACGGCATCGTAGAGCTGAACGAAGTGGTCGAACGGCATCCAGGCGACCAGCTCGTCGCCGGTGGCGATGGGGTCGGGCGACAGGTCGTGGGTGCCGAGCACCAGCCGAAAGCGGTCCGTGTGCATGTTATCCTCCAAGCTTCCAGGCATTGCCCGGCTGCAAGCCAAACAGGCCCTGCAGCTTGCCGACGTTCGATGAGAGTTTCATGCGCATCCGGAAGGAGCGCGTGCGATCGACAGGACGCAGCACGGCCGTGGCGATCGCAGCGATGGCGAGCTTGGCGGCGGCGTCGATGGCGAAGCCGATGCGCCGCGACAGGCCGGCGCCGCGCAGGACGTTGCGGGCGTAGAGCCCGCCGGTCCGCGCCATGCGGCCGAGCGTGTAGCCCGCGGTGGCGCGTTCGAGCGGGACGTCTTCCCAGGCTTTGGCGCGATCGGTGACGACCAGGGTGGCGCCGGCGGCGGCCATGCGGCGGAAGAAATCGTCGTCCTCGCCGCCGGTGCGGCCATAGGCGGGATCGAAGCTGAGGCCGCGCTCGCGAATGCTGGCGGCGCGGATCAGCGTGTTGCCGGACTGGCCGTGCACGACGCGCCGGCCGCGATCGGCCCAGCCCAGATCGTGGAACATCGGGTCGGCCTGGCGGAACCAGGCCGGGGTCGAGTCAGGATAGACGGGGTAGACGGGGCCGAAGACGGCATCGGCGCCGAACTCGCGGGCGGCGGCGAGATGCTGGACCAGCCAGTCGCGATCGACCCACTCGTCGTCGTCGACGAGCAGGAGCCAGTCGCCGTGGGCCGCCTCGACGGTGGCGTTGCGGGCGATCGCGACGTTGCCGGCGCCGACCGGGACGACGCGGATGACGAGCCCGGTCTTGTAGGTCGAGAGCAGCTTTGCGACGTCGCCGGTCTTGCTGTCGTCGGCGATGACGATCTCGAGGTCAAGTGCGTCGGGCAGCGTCGCGGCCTCGATGCTGGCGAGGGTGCGCAGCAGCGACGGCCGGCCGAGGCTGGCGATAAGGATGGAGAGGAGCTCGCGGGGTCCGGTCATCGCGTGGCCCGTATGAGCATGGTGGGCTGCAGGGTCGGGCGGCCGGCGATGGCCGTGGCGACGAAGGAGAGGAAGATCACGGTGCCCGGATCCAGCGGGTCGAACCAGTTGGTCTCGAGCAGATTGTTCAGCATCTCGTAGAGCATGAGACCGGTGAGCAGCCAGCCGATGACCGGCGATTCATCGGTGGCGCGACTGATCCAGCGGCAGACCATCAGCACCATCGCGACGAACAGGCCGAAGCCGACGAAGCCGCCCTCGAGCAGCAGGTCGAGGTAGCCCTCATGGTCGTGGGGCGTGCGCTGCAGGAAGCCGGGCGCCCCCTGCCAGGCGGGAGAGGCGTCGCCGACCTGCCAGAAGGAGTGGAAGCCGTAGCCGAACCACGGCTGCTCGGCGATCTTCTGCACCGCGAAGGTCCACAGGTCGGTACGGCCGGTGAAGGTCGGATCGCCGGTCACGATCATCGAGATCGCGGTGGGCGAGACCTCGAACATGCCGCTGAACAGGACGTAGCAGATGACGATGCCGAGGAGGCCGAGCACCACCGGCATGGTGAGCCGCAGATAGATGCGGGCGAGGGCGAAGCCTGCCGCGAGCACCGGGACGATGAGAGTCAGGCCGAGGGCCGTCTTGGCCTGGCTGCGATAGAGCACGTAGAGAGCGATGGGCACCAGCACGGCGGAAACGATGCGGTAGAACTTTTCGGGGCGCGCCATGCCGTAGACGAGGAACAGGGTGCAGAAGGCCGCGGCGCCGCCGAGCGAGTTCTTGTGCGAGTAGATGCCGGCGTGGCCGATGGGCGTGGGCGGCGTCAGCAGGACGAAAGCGAGGTTGATCAGCAGGGTCGCGACCGCGACCCAGAACATCGGCGTCAGGTAGCGCTCTGCCGACTGGATGACGGAGACCGCCGGGACGATCGCCGCGATGACCAGGAGGAAGACGATGAACTTGCTGATGGACGTCGAGGGATCGATGGCCCAGACGCTGCTCAGGCCGCAATAGGAGACGAAGGCGAGGAGCGGCAGCGCCAGCAACAGGTTGACGTGCGGCGCCCGCTCGCGCTCGAGCACGTACATCAGCATCGACACCGCGGCCATGAGCGGGAAGAAGATGCGGTTGAGGAGCGACGGCTCGGCCGCCTGAACCGGGCCCGGCGTGCCGGAGTCGGCGGCGACGAAGTGGCCGTAATAGCCGAGCGGATAGATGATCAGCGTGTAGGCGAGGATCGCCACCGGGATCGCGATGCAGATCAACTGCCGGTAGTTGGGCCGGACCTCGATCCGCCAGAGCGAACGATCGTGGGCAAGCTCGGCGGTGCTCATCGCCGTTACCGGAACAGTCCGGCCATGTTCTGCCGGGTCGCCATGGCGGGAATGGCCTGCGCATCACCGGCGGCGGAGGCGGCCTCGCGTGGCTGGCGGCGGCCGAACGGCGTGGTGGCCGGCCCAATGCCGCGGCGCGGCGGCGCCGGTGCGGGCTCGAGCGGCGCGGCGACACGGACCCGGCGCCGGACGGAGAGCAGGTGCAGCAGCCAGGCGAGGCCAACGCCGAGCGCGAGGCCGACGCCGAAGGCCGTGCCGAGGACGAGGGCCGGGCGCGGATCGGACGGCTGCGGGCTCGGTTCGGCCGGGGAAATGACCCGGATGGTGGTGGTGGGCAGGTCGACCTGCTCGCGGGCCTGGGCGGCGCGCTGGGCGAACGAATCGTACAGGGTATGGGCGTTGTCGGCGGCGGTCTGCAGCGCCTTGAGCTGGATGCCGGCCTCGTTGGAATCGGCCTGGCGCTGCTCGTACTGGGTCAGCAGGGTCTGGAGGCGCTTCTGCGCGTCGAGCGCGGCCTGGTAGTCGCTGGCGGCCCGGCCTTCGATGCGGTTGAATTCCTGGAGCAGCGCAGTTTCGAGCGCCTGCCGCTTCTGGCGGGCGAGGATCAGGGTCGGATGCTGCCGGCCGTAGATGCCGGCGAGGCTCTGCTCGTCGGCGACGGCCTGATCGAGCTGGGCCCGCAGCGCCTCGGCTGTGGGCGAAGTCATGACGTTGGTCGCGGCGAGGGCCGAGGCCGGCAGCCCCTTGAGGCGATCGATCTCGGCAAGATGGGCCCGGGCGGTCTGGGCATCGACGCTGGCCTTGGTGACTTCGTCGTTGAGATCGCGCAGCTGCTGCTCGTCGACGGTGACGCCGGCGGCGGCGATCAGGCCGTGGTCGCGGCGGTAGGCCTCGAGTGCCTGCTGGGCCTGGTCGGAGCTCGCCTTGAGCTGGGCGAGGCGGGCAGTGAGGGCATCGGCGGTGCTGCGGGTTTCCTGATTGACCGCGTCCTGGCCCTGCGAGACGTAGGCCGCGGCGATGGCATTGGCGATATCGGCGGCGCGCTGCGAGGAATCCGAAGTGACGGTGACGCGCAGCACGTAGGTATTGCCGAGGCGTTCGATCTTGAGGGACGACTGCAGCGCCGCGAGCGTGCGGTCGAACGGCGTGCCGGCCTCGAAGTCGGACTGGTTCGGGCCGTAGAGCAGGGTCCTGGCCAGCGAGGCGACGCCGCCGAAGATGGAGGCGTGCGCGGGCTTGGCCGGCAATTGGTCGAGATCGAGCTTGTGAATGACCTGGGTCAGCAGCGTGCGCGAGGAGAGCAACTGTACCTGGCTGTCGACGAGGCCGGTATCGGAGCCGAGCGAGGAGGAGCCCAGGCCCGTCGGCACGACATCGAGCCCGACGATGGTGCGCGGGCGCGGGTCCATCAGGATATCGACGGCGGATTTGTAGCTGGGGGTCGCCTGCCACATATAGGCGATGCCGCCACCGAGGCAGACGATCACGACGGCGAGGATCAGCATCCAGCGCGAGCCGAGGGCCTCGGCCACCACCCGCAGATCCTCCTTGAGGCTGGGGCGGGTACCGATGTCCCCGGGCAATTGTGCCGCGCTAATCCGAATGTCGCCGCCGCGCAAATCCATCTGAAGTCCGTCCGCCGAAATTCTTCTATATCGCCGGTAAGTTAAGGCTTTCGGAGTCGCTGGGCGACTACGGCCTTCACTTCTGGTTAACCGCGATGCCGGTGCAGCTAGACTGATATTTTAAGCAAATTGCGCAGGTCTCGGGGCCGGTCAGAATGCCTTGCGGTGGGTGGAGACGGAAAACACGGTCAGAACGATGATCCACAGATCGAGGATCAGCGACCAGTTATCGATATAGTGGAGGTCGTGCAGGGTGCGGCCTTCGACGGCGTCGAAGGTGTCGGTCTCGCCGCGGAAGCCGTTGACCTGGGCCCAGCCGGTGATGCCCGGCTTGATGCGCTGGCGATGGGCATAGGTGGCGAGCAGGCGGCCGAGCTGCGCATCGTGGCTGATGGCGTGCGGGCGCGGGCCGACGATCGACATCTGGCCGAGCAGCACGTTAACGAGCTGCGGCAGCTCGTCGATGGAGGTGGCACGGATGATGCGGCCGACGCGCGTGATGCGGGCGTCGCCGCGCGTCGCCTGGACCATGGCGTAGCCGCTCTCGGTGACGGACATCGAGCGGAACTTCCAGATCATGAAGCTCTCGCCATTGAAGCCGCGACGGGCCTGGCGGTAGATCACCGGGCCGGGGGTTTCGAGCTTGATCAGGAGCGCGACCAGGGCGAAGAGCGGGGACAGCAGGACGAGGCCGATGCTGGCGAGAACGATGTCCATCGCGCGCTTGGTGAACACCGCGAAATCGCTCAGCGGCTTGCGGATAAAGCGCAGGGCGTTGTTGGCGCCGATCGGCACGACGTCGAGGAATTTGAGGGTGCGGTTGGTAGTGGCCGGAGCATAGACGATGTTGAGGGCGAAGCGCTTCATCTCGACGACGAGGTGCTCCATCGCATCGAGATCGTGCAGCGCCGCGACGATGACCATGGAGTCGGTGCGCTGCTGCACGCTCTTTTTGGCGAACTCGGCGACGGCTTCGAGGTCGAGCCTGCCGTCGGTGGTGACGTCCTCGAGGTAGAGCGTGTCGGTGACGTGATGGCCCTGGCGCCAGAGATCGCCGTTGAGCAGGAAGTTCACCACGTCGAGCCGGCTGCCGATGACGGCGACGCGCTGGTAGTGGAGCTCGCCACGGTTGATGCGGTCGGCGACGAGGGACAGGCCGTAGCTGCGCAGCGAGAGCATCAGCGGAATGCCGGTGAGGTAGGCGGTGGTGAGCGAGACGCGCGACAGATCGCCGATCGAGCCGAGAAGGAACGCACTCAGCAGGGTGAGGGCGAGGGCCGCGGTCCAGCCGTAGAAGGCGTCGGGCATGGTGGAGCGGTGGCCGGGATCGGACTGGTCGAGGAAGCGATTGGTGGCAACGACCGAGAAGGCGCCGTAGAGCACGCCGCCAAGTGCAGCGAACAGGAGGTAGAGCGGCCAGGCGAACTCGCCGATGGCGGTGTGAAGCACCAGCAGGTGGTAGGCGAGGGCACTGCCGAGCACGACGGTCGCGGCGGTTGCGCCCTCGACCGAGGCGATCAGGAGCGCGAGCGGCGTGCGACCGATGATCGGGGTGGCGAGATCGCGGCGGACGAAGTCGCGGGCAAAGAGGTTGGTCTCGATGGTGGACATCAGAGGGTCACCTCGCCTACGGGCTCGACCAGCTGCGGGCCGGCGTGGAGATATCGGGTGGCCCTGCGCTTGGACTGGATGTCGGACCAGACGTGCCAGACCTGCGCTTCGGTGAGGCCGGCGGCGCGCGCCACATCGGCGGCGGGTACGTCGTGGTTGAGCCCGTAGAGGCAGAGGTCCATGCGGTCGTAAGGCAGGGCGAAGTAGAACTCTTCCTGGCTCTGCGGCAGCGAATAGGTGTCGGTGGTGGGCGGCCGCCGGCGGATCTCGGCGGGGACCCCAAGGTAGCCGGCGAGCGCATAGACCTGCGACTTGTAGAGGTGGGCGATCGGCTTGACGTCGGCGGCGCCGTCGCCGTTCTTGACGAAGAAGCCCTGGTCGTATTCGAGCCGGTTGGGCGTGCCGAGGACGGCGAAGTTCAGCCGGTCGGCGTGGTAGTATTCGAGCTGCTTACGGGTGCGCTGCTTCATATTGGTGGCGGCGACGACACCGAGGTAGACGGCAAGCGGCATGCGGTGGGTGCTGCGCTTGCCGGCCGGATCCTGCACGACGAGCGAAGAGATGTTGTAGCCGCCCTCGGCCTGGCCGATGACGACTTTGCAGGCCCAGCCATCGCCATAGGCGGGAACAATCTCGCGGATGGCGGCGTCGCGGCGGGCATAGCAGCCGAGGCCGTCGAGCACCGGGCCGATATCCTCGACGATGCCCTCGACGCCGAAGGCGGCGGCGACCAGGCGGCCGAGCTCCAGGCTTTCCGGATCGGAATCGCGCTCCGGCATGTAGAGGGCCTGGACATTGTCGGCGCCGACGGCGCGGACAGCAAGGGCGAGGCTCACCGAGGAATCGATGCCGCCCGACAGGCCAAGAACGAGGCCGCGCTTGCGCTGCGTGCGGAGCTGGGCGCGCAGGGCCGCGACGATCTTTTCGGTTTCGACGGCCGGATCGAGGGCGAGGGTTGCAGCCGAGAAACGGGGGAGGACGTCGAGCATCAGGCAGTCTCCAGCAGTTCGACAGCGAGCCGGCGGCTAACTTTGCCGGTGTCGGTCTTGGGCAGGCTGTCGCGGAAATCGATGGCCCGGGGGACCATGAAGTCTTCGAGGTTCTTGGCGCAGGCGCGGATGATCTGCGCTTCGGTCAGCGAAGGGTCGGCGCGCACGATGATGGCGCGGACGGACTGGCCGAGGATCGGATCGGGCACGCCGACCACCACCGCCTCGGCGATGCCGGGGATGGCATGGAGGACGGCCTCGACTTCCTTGGGCGCGACTTTCTCGCCGCGGGTCTTGATGATGTCGTCCTTGCGGCCGAGGAAATAGAGGAAGCCGTCGGCGTCGGCGCGGAAGAGATCGCCGGTGAAGAGCACCTTTTCCCACGCGTGGCGGCCGGGCCGGATGCGCTCGGCAGTGGCAGTGGGGTTCTCCCAATAGCCCTGCATGACGTGCGGGCCGCGGATGACGAGCTCGCCGATGGTGCCGTGCGGCACCGGGTGGCCGGTCTCATCGGCGACGTAGGCCTCGGTGTTGGGGATGGCGATACCGACCGAGCCGGGCCGGCGGTCGAGCTCGGCGGGCGGCAGCCAGGTGCAACGCTTGCACTCGGTGAGGCCGTACATCGAATAGAGCGCGGTGCCGGGAAAGAGGTCGCGCAGCCGGCGGATATGCTCAACCGGCAGCGCGGCGGCCGTGTTGGTGATGTAGCGCAGGGTGGGGACGACGAGCGCGGAATGGTCGCGCAGCTGCAGGATCATCGCGGCCATGGTGGGGACCAGCGGGAAGCCGGTGACCTTCTCCCGGCGCATGGTCTCGAAGATGGCGGCCGGGAAGGCGAAGCTCTTTTCGAGCACGAGCGTGGCCCCGACGCGGACGGCCATCAGGAGCTGGTAGAGGCCGTAGTCGAAGGCGAGCGGCGCGACGTTCAGGATGATGTCGTCGGCGCTGTTCTCGAGGTAGGTCGTGATCGAGTGCGAGGCCGCATCGATGTTGCGGTGCGTCATCATCACGCCCTTGGGCCGGCCAGTGGAGCCCGAGGTGTAGATGAGCATCGCGAGATCGACGTCGATGCCACCATGGCATGCCGGCGCCGTGGGTGTGGCGAGAGCTGCCTCGAATTCGGGGGTGCCGGCGACGAGCACGGCGATATCCGTGCGGCCGGCGAGGGCCTCGGCGGTGATGCCGGCGAGCTTGCGCTGGGTCAGGATCGCGGTGGGCCGGCAGTTGCCAATGATGTAGGCGAGCTTGTCGGCCTTGGTCGAGGCGTTGATGGGCGAGAAGGTCGCCCCGGCCTTGAGCACGGCGTAGATCGCAAGCGCGGCCTCGGCGCAATTGTCCATGAAGACGAGGACGCGATCGTCGCGGGCGACGCCGAGCCCTTGCAGCTTCGCCGCGAGGGAGTCGGTCTGCGCGTCGAACCCGGCATAGGTCAGCCGCGTGCTCCCGGCGACCAGCAGGGTCTTGTCGGGGAAGCGGCGGGCAGAGTGCCGGAGAAAGGTCTCGACGCGCATGGCAGCGATCCTCAGGCGGCGGCCGACTGGCCGGCGTTGTTGGCGACGTAGGCGGCGATGCGGCCGATGGAGTCGAAGTTGGCGGGGACGATGTCGGCGTCCTTGACGGTGATGCTCCAGGTCTTCTCGACGAACCCCACGAGCTCGAGAATGCCGGTCGAATCGACGATGTCGGTTTCGATCAGCGAGACGTCGTCGCCGAGGTCATGGCTGGTGTCACCGAACAGGAAGTTCTCGATGATGAAGTGACGAATGTCGTTCTGGATGATCACAGTGGTGGTTCCTTATGCCGCAAAGTTCAGTGCGCTCTGACGCTGGGGAAAGGCCTGGTGCCAGAGCTGGGTGGAGAGGATGCCGACAAAGGCGGCGTTGTCGCGGAAGCCGGTCATGCTGCCGCTCCGTGCCTTGCGTGCGAGCTTTTGCACGGCGACGGGATTGAACAGGCCGGTGGGCGCGGCCAGTGCCTCGTCGACCCAGGCCGCATCACGGAAACTCTGGGCATCCGGGGCGCGGTACGGCTGTTTGCTGCGGGCCGTGATGGCTTGGGGGACGAGGTCGCGCGCGACGCGCTTGAGGATGTGCTTTTCGTCGAGGCCGCGGAGCTTGATGCCGGGCGCGAGGCGCGCGGCGAATTCGACGACGCGGTGATCGAGGAAGGGGAAGCGGCCTTCGACGGCATTGGCCATGGAGACGCGATCGCCCTGGCTCGAGAGGATATAGCCGGGAAGCAGAAGCGTGGTTTCGAGATACTGCGCCTGGTGCAGCGGATGCCACCTGGCGAAGCGGCCCGGCAGGGTCGCGGCGAGGGCTTCGGTCGCGTCGTAGCCGGCAAGCCGGGCGCGCAGCTCCTCGGAGTAGAACAGCTTGGATTGCGCGGTCGAGCGGAAGCGTGGACGATGCGAGAACAGCGGATCGTCGAGCCGGTCGGAGCCGACGCCGAAGACGGCGCCCAGATACTCGGCCGACTGCGACTGGATGCCGGGCAGGTAGTGATAGAGCCGGCGGAAGAGATGGGCGCGGAAGGCCGATTTGGGGTCGCGGGCGACGAAGCGGCGAACGCGGGCTTCGCGGAAAATATCGTAGCCGGCAAAAACCTCGTCGGCGCCCTCGCCGGTGAGAACGACCTTGTAGCCGGCATTGCGAACATGCGCGCTGAGACGCTGCAGCGGCGCGGGTGCGGTGCGCAGGATGGGCCGCTCGGCGGCGCGGATGGTGGCGGGGAACAGCCGGGCGATGTCGGCGCCGGAGGTTGCGACCGAGGTGTGCTCGGTGCCCAGCGCAGCGACCATCGCGGCCTGGTAGGCGCTCTCGTCATGCTCGGCGCTGTCGAAGGTCACTGAGAAGGTGCGCAGGCGGTCACCGACATGCTTGGCCGCGAGGGCGCTGATGAGCGAGGAGTCGAGGCCGCCGGAGAGGTAGGCGCCGACCGGCACGTCGGCGCGGAGGCGCATGCGGGTGGCATCGTCGAGCAGCGCCAGCAGCTCGTCGGCGATGACGTTGTCGTCGCGAGCGTCGACCGCGCCGGCATCGGGGAAGTCGAGGGACCACCAGGCGCGGGTCGAGGCCTGGCCGTCCTCCACCACCATCAGGTGGCCGGGCGGCAGCTCGAAGATGTCCTTGAACGCGGTGCGCGGCGCGATGGGCGCCCAGAGGGTGAAGATCTGGTCGAGGGCTTCGGCATCCATTTGAGCAGCGACGCCGGGGAATTCGAGGAGGCCCTTGACCTCCGAGGCGAAGGCGATCGTGCCATCGCGCCAGGTGTAAAAGAGCGGGCGGACGCCCATGCGGTCGCGTGCGAGCGTCAGCCGGCGCCGCCGTGCGTCGTAGAAGGCGAAGGCGAAATCGCCGTTGAGGCGAGCGAGGGCGGCCTCGCCGTCACGGGTGAGGAGGCGCAGCAGAACTTCCGTGTCCGAGGCGGTGCGGAAGCGCTCGCCACGGGCGACGAGATCGGCGCGGAGCTCGACGTAGTTGAAGATCTCGCCGTTGAAGCTGAGAGCGAAATTGCCGTCTTCGGAGAGCATCGGCTGCTGACCATCGGCGAGCCCGACGATCGAAAGCCGGCGATGCCCGAGACCGATGTCGCCGCGCGAATAGAGTCCCATTTCATCGGGACCGCGGTGGGCGACGGACAAGGCCATCCGGCGGAGCAAGGGCTCCGCCTCGGATGGGGCAATCATCGGCCCGAAATATCCAACTACGCCGCACATCAGGGTTGATCCGTCTGTCGAACCGACAGTGAAATGTTAACCTGTGAGGGGAAGCACTACAGCAAAGACCCCAAGGAAACCGGGGCTTTCCGCGGACAGGCTTAAAGCGGTTGGTTAATTCGCGGCATTTGATTAGAATTGTATTTTTGTCGGGTGCGCGGACGCAGGAGTTAACCAGCATCTTGAATGAACCGCCCAGCGGACTACCCGTCTGCTACAGCGGAACGTGAATAGTATGCGGCTTGAGACGATGCTCGATCGACCAGTAACCCCGGATGTGCGCGACCTGACGGTCGTGGTGCACGAGACGATCCCTGAAATCTGGCCGTCGGCTGGAGATCCAGCCGAGGTCGCAGCGCGGCATGTGTTCCAGACGCGCGAATTCATCGAGGCGTGGATGGCGACGCGCGGTGCGCGCGCGACGGTCTCGGCCTACCTCGTGGAAATCCGCAACGGCTTCGGCGAGCCGATCCTGCTGCTGCCGCTGACCATCACGAAGCGCGGCGGCGGCCGGATCCTCGGCTTCATGGATGGGGGACTGGCCGACTACAGCGCGCCGGTGATCGTCGCCAAGGGCCTGCATTGGACGGAAGACGCGGCGCGCGCGCTGTGGGAGCTGGTGGTCGCGAAGCTGCCGCCAGTCGACCTGGTGCAGATCGAGAACATGCCGGCGATGATCGGCAACGAGCAGAACCCGCTGGCGCTGATCAGCACGGCGCCGAACCCGGAATCGACGCATGGCAGCGACCTGACGCTGCCGTGGGAGGCGCTGGAAGCGACGCAGGACCAGGTCAAGCGGCTGAAGCAGAAGTGGCGGGCGCTGGAACGGGTCGGGGCGGTGACGCTGAAGGTTGCCGAAGACGAGGCCGATGTCGAACGCATCCTCGCCAAGGTGCTGGCGCAGAAGCAGCGGCGGTTCGACGAGACCAAGGTCAACGGCTTCGACCGCGACCCCGACAAGCTGGCGTATTTCCGGCGGGCCACGACGCTGTTCCATGCCGCGGGCGCACTCGAGCTCTGCGCGTTGCAGGTGGGCGAGGAGATCGTCGCCAGTGCGTGGAACCTCAAGCAGGGCGGCGTGGTGTACGGCATCCTGATGGGCTTCGAGGCCGGGGAGTGGACGAAGTTTTCGAGCGGCCGCATCCTCAACCTGATGCTGCTCCGGCGGCTCAAGGAGGCGGGCCTGCGCTACCTCGACCACGGCATCGGCGATGAGGGCTGGAAGCTCACGTCGTGCGATACGCACGTGCCGCTGCGGCAGATGCTGGAGGTCCGGTCGCTGCGCGGGCGGGCGATGCTGGCCGCGAGAGGGCTCAAGCAGCAGGTGCGCGAGCTCAGGGCCTGGAAGGCGCTGCAGCCGGTGAGGTGGGCTTTGCTGCGAAAGCTCGGGCGGGGCAACCCGGCGGCCTGAAGCCGCCGGCAGCGAGGTCGGATTACTGCAGACCGTCGCCGTTGAGGCGTGTCCAGTACTCGCCGACGAGACCAGTCACTACCGCCTCGCCGTTGTTGAGCGCCGCCAGGACCTCCGGGTCGCGCGCCGCCGCGAGGCAGCGCATCGGGCTCGAGAAGGTCGCGTGGCGATCCATCAGGGGTTCGAGCAATACGGGCTGGGCGCGTCCGCGCACCGCGACCGCGCCACGGCTCTTGGCATCCTGCAGGAGGCAGTCGATGACCACGGGGGCCTGATCCCTGGCAGGCAGCACGTGCAGCGTTTCGGCAATGCCGCGCGGCCGCGTGTGGTAAAGATAGGCACCGACGAGGCGGCCACCCTTGCCGCGGACGACCTGGCGAACCAAGGTCCCCAGCTCCGATTTGTGTGCGGCGTCGCGAAGTATGTGGCGAAGCCCCGCTTCGGTCCAGACGGGATGCAGCGGGACCTCGGCGACGAGCTCGGGGATGATGTCGAGCAGGACATCATCATCGACGTCCTCGACGGTCAGACTGGCGGCGCCCTTGGGCGAGGTCAGGGCCCATTGCCCATCCTTGCCGGCGCGCGCGATCAGCCGATCGACACCCGAGGCGATCGGGAGCAGGGGCCTGGCGTAGCCGGTGCGCGCCGCGGCCTGTGCCGCCAGGTAGCCGGCGGGCTGCAGAACACGCTGCCAATCGAGACTGTAGTAGGGAAGGCTGGGGCCGCGCAGGGCGCGCCACATGGCGAGCGAGGAGGGATTGCAGCGGTCGCTCAGCGAAAGATCCTGCGGCCCCTGGATGAAGGCGCGCAGCAGGTGTGCGGCCGCCATCATGTCCTTGGAGTTCTTCTCGACCGAGAACGAGTTGCACATTGCAAGCCGCAGCTTGCGGCCGTGGAAGGACATGTTCTGGGTCAGGACGCCGATGAATCCGGTGACCCGATTGGTGGCGTCGACATGGACGAGCGAATTGATCTCGGGGTCGCGATCGGGACGGTCGAGAAAGAGCTGCTCGATATAGCTGACAAGCGATGGACCGGCGGGCCGGTCGGTATGCTGAAAAGCGCTGACCAGAAGATTTGCCACGGTGGTGACATCACCACGTTCCAGAGCTCGTATCGTCATAGCCTTGTCCTGTGGGCTCAAAGCCCCCGCATAGTTTCAGTCCGGGGTAAAGTTTGTGCGAAAGCGACGCGGGGCATGCCTGCGTCGCTGGTTACGAATTGTGGTTCGGCATAGTGGCGGGTGCGGGCGAGCAGGGCCTTGACCTGCCGCTCCTGGCCGACGCCGAATTCGCAGGCGAGCCAGCCTCCAGGGCGCAAGAACGGGATGGCCTCGGCGAACAGGCGCTGATGTAGCGCAATACCGTAGGGGCCGGCATCGAAGGCCTCGCGCGGCTCGTGCTCGAGCAGGTGAGAGCTGGTCGTTTCGAGCTTGCCGGTCGAGATGTAGGGCGGGTTGCAGACGACCATGTCGACGTTGCCGAGAAGACCGAACCCGGCGAGGCCCTCGAACATGTCGCCCTGGGTGACGATGACGCGATCGGCCAGGCCGAGGCGCCCGACGTTGTGGCGGGCGACGGCGGTCGCCTGCTCCGTGAGGTCGCTGGCATAGACCCGGACCGAGGGGTGCGCGACGGCGACGGCAATTGCGAGATTGCCGGAGCCGCAACACATGTCGACCACGATGGCAGCGCTGGAGCGCTCGACCAGCTCGATGGCCGTCGCGCCGAGCAGCTCGGTTTCATGCCGGGGAACCAGGACGCCCGGCGCGGTCTCGATTTCAACGTTCATAAAACTTTGCAGCATCGCGCGCCTCATGCGGATTTCCGCAGTGGTAGCGCGCAATGCGGCGCGAGCGTTGACGATTTGTTAGAGATACTTAACGGCGCGGGCCGTAGCGGTTGATGAAGCCGCCGGCGAGGAGCCCGACGGCGCCGCCGATGAGCTTCACCGCCGCATCGACGAGGCGTCCGTGGCGGCTCGGCTCGAACACCTGCAGCACTTCGAGGAGGATCGTGGTGCCGAAGACAAGCAGCGCCACGAGCCAGATCTGGCGGGGATAGGCGAGGGCGAAGACGAAGCCGACGACCATCAGCGCGACGGCGCGCTCGACCTGCGCGGGCAGCGGCGTCACCGGCCGCCAGCCGATCGGGCCAGCGGTCACGATCACAAGGCCGAGCAGCAGGAGCCAGGCCAGGAGGCGCAGAAGCAGGGTATTGGTCACGAGGCTCTTCGGAAGCGGGGCTCGGCGACGACTGCCACGGGCGGGGCAGGCGTTTCGTGATCCTGATCGTTGGTCCACAACGCCATGTCAAGCGCCTCGCGCTGCAGCCGACGCCGCCGAAGGGCGAAGCCGATCTGGAACATGACCGCCGCAATGAAGGCGACGGCGACGACGAAGACGTTGAGCGGCGACAGCAGGTCGCCGGCGTCGTGGGCCGATATCGTGGAGGCGCCATTCGATGCGGCCGGCAGGCTGAAATAGGCATCGAGAAGCTGGTCGAGCCGGTTTTGCTCGGCATCCCGACGCGCCCCGAGTGCCGACGCGTCGGGCGCGCCCGATGCCGAAGACGCAGCGGGCGGAGCAGCGGCAGCGCCTTCGGACTGGAGCAGCCTGATCTGCGCGTCGTCGAGCCTGGCCTCGGTTTCGAGTGCAGACGCGATGCTCGCCGCCTCGGCCTTGACCTGCGCGACTAGAGCGTCCTTCTGGGCCTTGAGGGCCAGCATCACCGGGTGGCTCGACTTGAAGCGCGCGCCCTGCTCGGCGATCTGGGACTCAAGCGCGGCCTGCTGTGCCAGAAGCTGGCCGATGACGACGCTGTCGCGAACATCGGCGAGAGCCCCGAGATCGGCACCGGACTTGATCGCGTCGCGGATCGCCTGGGCATGTCGCCGCGCGAGGTCGCGGCGTTCGATGGCGGCGGCAAGCTGGGCCTCGCCGGTATCGCCAGCTGGAGCGGAGCTCACGACGAGGCTGCCGCCCTTCACGTCGTCGAGGGCCTGTTGCGCCTGCCGGAGCGAGGTGCGGGCGGCCGCGATCTGCTGCTGCAGCACCTGAGCGGCGCTGGAGCCGGGCGGGATCGTGAGCGTCGCGGTGATCGACGGCGGCGCAAAGGGATGGAAGATCGCCAACAGGCCGAGGACGGCGCCGCCGGTGGCGGCCGCGATCAGCGTGCCGCGCACAAATCCGGCGATGGCGCTGCCAAAGGACATGCCGGACTATCGCGGCATCACGGTAAGCATTCGGTTAAGCGCCGTCGCAGCGTGCAGCGCCGAGCGGCGGAAGTTCAGCGGATATTAACCATGACAGGCGAGACTCCGCTCAACGCGTAAATCGAGTGTGGTTGTGTCATGCGTTGGTCAGCGGTTGCCCTCGCCCTGTTGATGCCCATGGTTCTCGGCGGATGCGCCATGAACCGGGTGGCGACCTATGCGGTGAGCTCGCCCACCGAATATACGCTCGACACGGGCGATATCGTGCGGGTGACCGTCTACGGCGACACCACCCTCACCAATGTCTACACCGTGACGGACAAGGGCACGCTGAGCTTCCCGCTGATCGGACAGGTCCAGGCGCGGGGCCAGACGATAACCGGCGTCGAGAGCGCGATCACCAAGCTCCTCGCGCACGGCTACATGATCAGCCCGAAGGTCTCGGTGGAGGTGACCACCTACCGGCCGTTCTTCATCGACGGCGCCGTGGCCAAGGGTGGCCAGTATCCCTATGTGTGGGGGATGACGGCCCGGGCCGCGATTGCGACGGCCGAGGGTTACAACAACTACGCGGACCATACGCATGTCACGATCTATCGGAAGATCAATGGCGGGATGGCGAAGTTCAACGCGCCGCTCGATGCACCGGTGATGCCGGGCGATACGGTGGTGGTGGGCGAACGCTGGCTCTAGGGACGGCGGTTTCCCGGGAACAGCACCGGGCTCCGCCGCTTCTGCGACACAATTGCGACGTTGCAAGTCCCCGATTCAGCGTTGAATTCGCCTCGTTAGTAGCCTAACATTTCAGTGACTCGGGTGCTCTGCATCCGCTCTTTAGCCCGATCGGTCGCGGGCAACCAAACATTTCGGACTACTCCCGTGAGCACGGATCGGGCCGGTGCCAGACGGCGCCCCAATGCGTTTTCCCACGTCGCCAAAGCAAGCTGGGGAAAGGGCGTCGGCACGCTGTGGCGCATCGTGCGCCTCAACCTCCGGCATCCCTGGCAGGTGACGATCTGTTTCGTCTCGACGTTCATCGCCGCGTCGCTGCAACTGATGATCCCTAAGCTCCTCGGACACGCGGTCGACCAGGCGCACGGCCTGGGCACCGCGGGCGCGTCGGCCGAGCAGGGGTTGATCACCACGGCGGTGCTGCTGCTGCTGGTCTCGGTGGGGCGTGGCATGTTCACGCTGCTGCAGAACTACACCTCGGAATCGGTCGGCCACCATGCCGCCTACGAGCTCAGGCTCGCCTGCTACGAGAAGCTGCAGCAGCTGAGCTTTTCGTTCCATGACCGGGTGCACTCCGGCGACCTCATCACGCTGGGCATCCTCGATATCGACGGCGTGCGCATGTTCTTTGCGACGGGCGTCGTGCGGTTCGTCCTGCTCTCGGTGCTGATCGGCGTCGGCGCCTATCTGTTGATCTCCACCGACTGGCAGCTTGGGCTCCTGAGCCTCAGCTTCGTGCCGTATGTCGCGTGGAGCTCGTCGAAGGCGCATCTGAAGCTGCGCGCGACCTGGCTGGAGCTGCAGGAACGGCTCACCGTCATGTCGCGCGTCATGGAAGAGAACCTCGGCGGCATCCGTGTGGTCCGCGCCTTCGCGGCGCAGGAGCACGAGATGCAGAAGTTCGAGCGCACGTCCAAGCATGCGCTGGAGCTGGCGCATGAGCGCGTCAACCTGCGCGTCAAGAGCAGCTCGGCGATGAACTTCTCCTTCTTCCTCGCGATGGGCCTGGTGCTGTGGCTGGGCGGCACGAAGGTCGCGCATGGCGAGATGACTGTCGGCACGCTGACGCAGTTCCTGACGTTCATGACGATCCTGCAGATGCCGGTGCGGCAACTCGGGCTCCTGGTCAACTCGATCGCCCGCGGCGCAACCTGTGGGCTGCGGCTGTTCAACCTGCTCGACCTCGAGCTCGCGGTCCGCGACAAGCCGAATGCGCCGGACCTCAAGATCACGGACGGGACGCTGAAATTCGAGCATGTGAGCTTCCGCTACCCCGGCACCACGCACGACGTGATCAAGGACGTGTCGTTCGAGGCCAAGCGCGGCCAGACCATCGCGCTCGTCGGCCCGCCGGGCAGCGGCAAGTCCTCGTTGGTCCATCTCATCCCGCGCTACTACGACGTCTCGAGCGGGACGATCAGCATCGACGGCCAGAACGTCGCCGAGGTGACCAAGGATTCGCTGCGCAACAACGTGGCGGTGGTACAGCAGGACTCGTTCCTGTTCACCACAACGATCGAGAACAACATCGCCTACGGCAACCCGTGGGCGAAGGAGCGCCGGATCGAGCGCGCGGCGGAGTCGGCGCAGCTGCACAATTACGTCGCCGGGCTGCCCGCGGGCTACGGCACGATCGTCGGCGAGCGCGGCGTGTCGCTCTCGGGCGGGCAGCGGCAGCGCCTCACCATCGCGCGCAGCCTGGTGCTGAAGCCGGCGGTGCTGGTGTTCGACGACTCGACGGCGGCGATCGATGCCGCCACCGAGCAACGCATCCGGCTGGCGATGCGCAAGTTCGCCGAGGGCCGCGTGACGATCATCATCGCGCACCGGTTGAGCTCGCTGATGCACGCGGACCAGATCCTGTTCATCGAGGATGGGCGCATCGTCGAGCGCGGGTCGCACCTCGAGCTCTTGGCGCGCGGCGGCAAGTACAAGGCGCTGTACGACCTGCAGGTGCGGCCCGAGGCCGATGCGCCTCTGATGGCGGGAGAATGAGATGACGACCGCCGAGCATATCGATTTCGACGACGAAGACCGCACGCGCCGCCCCAAGAAGGCGGTGGTCGGCTCGCACCGCGAGGACGAAGAGGTCTTCGGCAAGGCCTATGATCCCAAGATCATCCGGCGCATCTGGGCTTTCGTGCGTCCGTACCGGAAGCGCCTGCTCATTGCTGTCGGCGCGGTGCTGACCTTCACCCTCACCAATCTCGCGTTTCCGCTGATCATCCGCACGGCGATCGACACCGGCATGAGCGCGAACGGCGCGGAGACCTTCGGATGGTGCGTGGCGGCGTTCTTCGTGATGACCGTCATCAACTACGGCGCGAGCTATGTGCAGGAGACCACTGTCGGCAGGGTTGCCGAAGAGGTGCTGTTCGACATGCGCCGAGCGATGATGGAGCACCTGCAGCGGGTGTCGCTGGGCTGGATGGACAAGACCGAAGTCGGCCGCCTGATGTCGCGGTTGCAGGGCGACGTGAACTCGATGCAGGAGTTCCTCGAGACCTCGGTGATGTCGGTCGGCGACATCGTGCTGCTGTTCGGCATCGTGGTGGTACTGGTGTCGCTCAACCCCTGGCTCGGGCTGTTGACGCTGGCGACGATGCCGACGCTGTTCATCGTGCGGCTGTTCTGGCTGCCGCCGGCAAAGCGCAGCTTCATGGATGCGCACGAGGCCAATTCGCGGGCCAACGGGGCGCTGGCCGAAGGCATCAATGGCGTCCGCACGGTGCAGAGCCTCAACCGGCAGCGCGTCAATTTCGACCTCTATGACGAGAAATCGTACACCAACCTCAAGGCGCACCTGCGCGCCGCCAAGTTCGCGCAGGTGACGATCCCGATCGTCGACACGCTGACCGGCATCTCGATGGCGACGGTGGTGGTGGTCGGCGGCCAGTTGGTGCTGAACCACTCGCTCGATATCGGCGTGATGGTCGCGTACCTGTTCTACATCCAGCGCTTCTTCGATCCGATCCGCTCGCTCACCATGCAGTATTCGGTGATGCAGCGCGCCATGGCCTCGGGCGAGCGCATCACCGGCGTGCTCGATGTGGAGGTCGACATCAAGGACAAGCCGGGCGCGGTCGAGCTCGCCCGCGACATGGACGGCTCGGTCGAGTTCCGCAACGTGACCTTCGGCTACCGCAAGGGCCAGCCGGTGCTCAAGGACATCTCGTTCAAGGTCAACCCGGGCGAGACGGTGGCGCTGGTCGGCCCGACGGGGTCGGGCAAGACCTCGTCCATGGCGCTGGTGCACCGCTTCTACGACGTGTGGGACGGGCAGGTGCTGGTGGGCGGCCAGGACGTGCGCGACGTGACGCAGCATTCGCTGGGCAATTCGATCGCCATGGTGCTGCAGGAGCCGTTCCTGTTCACCGGCACGGTGATCGAGAACATCCGCTATGCCCGCACCGAGGCGACGCTCGAGCAGGTGATCGAGGCCTGCAAGGCGGTGGGCGCGCACGACTTCATCATGCGGTTGCCCGAGGGCTATGACAGCAAGCTCGAGCAGCGTGGCGGCAACCTGTCGCTCGGGCAACGGCAGCTGCTGAGCTTTGCCCGCGCGCTGGTGCAGGACGCCAAGATCCTGGTGCTCGACGAGGCGACGGCGTCGATCGACAGCTATACGGAGCTGCAGATCCAGGAGGCGCTCAAGGTGCTGCTCAAGGGCCGCACCGGCATGGTGATCGCGCACCGGCTGGCGACGATCCGCGGCGCCGACCGCATCCTGGTGCTGCAGAACGGCGTTCTGCTCGAGCAGGGCAACCACGACCAGCTGATGAAGCTCGGTGGCCTCTACGCCAAGCTCTATAACATGAACTATGCAAGCTTCGACGATATCCCCGAGGACCTGATCCCGCAGGGCGCGGAGGTTGGAGCGGCGACGTAAGGTGTCGGGACGGGCTCGGCGCAAGCGGCCGGCCCCCTTCCCCCACAGGCGGGAGAAGGACTCCTGACTGCTAGATCCTGTAGATGCGCTCGGCGTTGCGATGGAAGAGTTGCGCCTGCTCGTCCAGGCTCGCGCCGGAGACGATGGTGTTCAGTGCATTGACCCATTGGGTCAGGGTGCCGTTGAGGGTGACGACGGGCCGGTCGGAGCCGAAGACGACGCGGTCCCAGCCGAAGCTTTCAATCATATGCTCGACGACGGGGCGCAAGTCTTCCGGCGTGTAGCCGGGGGGCGCGTGATTGACGATGCCGGAAATCTTGCCGGCGACGTTGGGCAATTGGGCCAGCGCGGCGAGGTCCCGGCGCCAGGCGGAGATGTCACCGCTCGAAATCAGCGGATTGCCGCAATGATCAAGGACGAACTGCACATCGGGGCAGGCGGCAACGAGGTCGCGGGTGACGCCGAGCTGGCGCGACTGCACGCAGAGGTCGAAGACGAGGCCGTGCGGGGCGAGGCGACGGAGATTGCCGCGAAACACCTCACCGGCCGAAAGATCGTCGGGATCGGACTGGAGCAGCCGGCGGATGCCGCGGATGCGGGGCTCGGCCAGAATGCGGTCGAGATGTTTGGGGAAATCGACGTGTTCGGGGCGGGCGTTGGAAATCGCGCCGACGACGCGCGGATCGAGACCGAGGACGAAGCGGGTTTCATCCTCCATCTCCTCAACCGGGACATCGACCTCCATGTGGAGCGCCGCTTCGATGCCCAGGGCTTCGGCCTCCCGGAAGTAGCTCGGAGCGTCCCACTGGCGCTTCAGCGGCGGCACGCCGTCGAGCCAGGGGTAGGCGAACTTGTCGAGATAGATGAGGTGGAGGTGGGTATCGACGATGCGCATGGTCAGCTTGTCTTGAGGGAGCGGGCAGAGACTTCCCGGCCGGCCGCGAGGAGCAGGTCGAGCGTTGCCTGCTGGTCGAGCGCGCCGGGCACATCGAGGCGAGGCGTGTAGGGCGAGGTCAGCGCGGCGATGACGGTGCCGAGCGGACCGAAGACGGGCACCGAGAGATTGGTGACGCTGGCGACCTGCTCGCTGACCATCACCTCATAGCCCCGTTCGGCGACGACCGCGAGGTGCTCGCGCAGACCGGCAACCAGCCGGTCGCCGTGCGGGTCGAGGGGGTTCTCGAGCATCAGCGCGCGATCCTCGTCGCTGGCGTAGGCAAGGAAGATGTGGCCGGAGCCGGTGGTGGCCATGCTGAGCCGAGCGCCAACCCGGATCGAGACATTCCAGTAGCTCGGGCCATCGACCTGGGCGACGACGACCAGCACATTGCGATCGTGGATGACCAGATGCACCGCCTGCTGGCTGTCGCGGGCGAAGCGCCTGAGCACGGGGGTGGCATGCGAGACGAGACGGCGGATTGGCGGGGTGAGGTGCGCGAGCTCGAAAAGCTTCAGGGTGAGGACGTAGCGATCGGTGGTGGTGCGGCGGATATAGTCGCGGCGCACCAGGCGATCGAGCATGCGGTAGATCTCGTTGGGCGAACGCGACAGGGCCTTGGCGATTTCGGCCTGGCTGAGGCCATCCTCGGTGGATGCCAGGAGCTCCAGGATATCGAGGCCCTTGTCGAGCGCAGGAGCGCGATATTTCTCGGTGTCTTCGGTCATGTCGCAAATGATCCGGTTTCGACTTATTGCTCACGCGAGTTATCGTCGCGCGGGCTTCATTTGTGAATAGATCGTTTGTATATGCTGTGGACCGCGCCTGGCACATCACAAATCCGGAGACCTGGCTTGACCCGCATCACCGCACTCAAGACCTACGACCTCCGGTTCCCTACATCGGCTGCGCTCGACGGATCGGACGCAATGAATCCCGATCCCGACTACTCGGCCGCCTATGTCGTGCTGGAGACGGACGGGCCACATACGGGGCATGGGCTCACCTTCACCATCGGTCGCGGCAACGAGGTGGTGGTCAAGGCGATCGAGGCGCTGCGCCATCGCATGGTCGGGCTCGAGGTTGAAAGCATCGCGGCAGAGCCGGGCAAGTTCTGGCGGCACGTGACGAGCGACAGCCAGTTGCGCTGGATCGGGCCGGACAAGGGCGCGATGCATCTGGCGACCGGCGCCGTGGTGAACGCGGTGTGGGACCTCCTGGCGAAGAGCGCCGGCAAGCCGGTGTGGCAGCTGGTCGGCGAGATGAGCCCCGAGCAACTGGTCTCCATCATCGATTTTCGGTACCTCACGGATGCGATCACGCCGGACGAGGCGCTGGCGATCTTCCGCAGGGCCGAGGCCGGCAAGGCGGCGCGGATCGCCGAGCTCAGGGCCAACGGCTACCCCTGCTACACGACCTCGGCGGGGTGGCTGGGCTATTCCACCGAGAAGCTGACGCGGCTCGCGACCGAGGCGGTGGCCGAGGGTTTTACGCACATCAAGATGAAGGTGGGCCGCGACCTCGACGACGACATCCGCCGGCTCGAGATCGTGCGCCGGATCATGGGACCGGACCGAAAGCTGATGATCGACGCCAACCAGGTGTGGGAGGTGGGGCAGGCGATCGAGTGGGTGAACGCGCTCAAGCGGTTCGACCCGTATTTCATCGAGGAGCCGACGAGCCCCGATGACGTCGAAGGGCATCGCAAGATTCGCGCGGCGGTCGCACCGGTGAAGGTCGCCACCGGCGAGATGTGCCAGAACCGGATCATGTTCAAGCAGTTCATCACGCTGGGGGCGATCGACATCGTGCAGATCGACGCCTGCCGCATCGGCGGGCTCAATGAAGTGCTGAGCGTGCTGCTGATGGCGGCGAAGTACGGGCTGCCGGTGTGGCCGCACGCGGGCGGGGTGGGGCTGTGCGAATACGTGCAGCACCTGTCGATGATCGACTACATCGCGGTGAGCGGGACCAAGGAGGCACGGGTGATCGAGTATGTCGACCACCTGCACGAGCATTTCGTCGAGCCGTGCGAGATCCGCAACGCGGCGTACATGCCGCCGCAGCGGCCGGGGTTCTCGATCGAGATGAAGCCGGACTCGATCCGGGACAACCAGTTCCGGGGGTAGGGCGCGCGGACGGCTTGACAGTTCAGCGCCGGCGTTCCCTCCTCCAGCGGGGAGGATCGCATGATCAAGCTCGGCCGCTATGACGTCGCCTGGACCGGCGACCCGGATATCTATGTGCGCAGCTATGTGGAGGGCGGCTATCGCGCGATGTATGCGCCGCCGATGTCGCCGGACGATCGCGATACGATCCGCGCGGTGCGGGTGGCGGCGGACAAGGCCGGACTGATCATCGGCGAGGCCGGCGCCTGGCGCAACCTCGTGGCGCATGACGAGGCGAAGCGAAAAGCCAACCTGCAGTTTGCGCTCGACACGCTGGCGGTGGCGGACGAACTGGGCGTGGTGGCGTGCGTGGCGTTCCACGGCACGGTGGGGCATCCCGCCGACGGCTGGGGACTCAGCGACAATTACGACTATGGGCCGAACCCCAAGAACCTGGGCGAGGAAGGGTTCGAGCGGGCGGTGGCGACGGCGCGCTACGTGATCGACAGCGTCAAGCCGAGGCAGACGAAGTTCAGTCTCGAGATGGTGCCGTGGCTGGTGACCGGAACGCCCGAGACCTATCTGCGGCTGATCAAGGCGGTGGACCGGCCGGCGTTCGCGGCCCACATCGACGCGGCCAACATGATCGTGTCGCCCAGCCTCTATTTCGACACACCCGGCATGCTGCGGCATGGCTTCGAGCTGCTCGGCCCGTATATCGTTTCGGCGCATGCCAAGGATATCGTGATGCAGGGTGGGCCGGGAAGAATCTCGTTCCACATGGACGAGGTGCCGGTGGGATCGGGCAATCTCGACTATCGGGCGTATCTGCGGGAGCTCGACGCGCTCAATCGCGACGTGCCGCTGATGCTCGAGCACTATACCGAGCCGGAATACGCCTTGGGGCGAGAGCACATCCGCAAGGTCGGACGGGAGATCGGGGTGGAGGTCTAGAGCTTTTCGGTCAGCTCGGGGACGAGGGTGAAGAGGTCGCCGACGAGGCCGTAGTCGGCGACGGAAAAGATCGGGGCGTTGGGGTCGGAGTTGATGGCGACGATCAGCTTGCTCGATTTCATGCCGGCGAGGTGCTGGATGGCGCCCGAAATGCCGATGGCGATGTAGAGGTCGGGGGCGACGATCTTGCCGGTCTGGCCGACCTGCAGGTCGTTGGCAGCGTAGCCGGAATCGACGGCGGCGCGGCTGGCGCCGATGGCGGCCTCGAGTTTTTGCGCGAGCGGGGTGAGCAGCGCGCCGAATTGCTCTTTGCTGCCGAAGGCGCGGCCGCCGGAGACGACGATCCGGGCCGAGCCGAGTTCGGGACCGGTGGCCTTTTGCGCATCTTCCGAGACGATGCGGGAGAGCGTGGTTTCGGCCGGGGCGACGGTGACGGTCTTGAGGCCATGGGTGGCGCTCGGCGGGAAGGCGGAGGCGCGGACGGTGATGACCTTGATCCGATCGGCGGACTGCACGGTCTCGATGGCGTTGCCGGCGTAGGTCGGACGCCGGAACGTATCGGGCGACACCACGTCGACAATGTCGGAGATGAGCATGACGTCGAGCAGCGCGGCGACGCGGGGCAGGAGGTTCTTGCCGGTCGAGGTGGCGGGAGCGACGATCGCGTCGTAACCGCCGAGGCGTGCGATGGACTCCGCCACCGACTCCGCAAGGATGTTGGGGGGCAGCTCGAGGATGTGAACTTCGGCGCCGAGACGAAGCGCGGCCGTGAGGGCGTGTCCGGTGGCCCCGCCGTCGGCGATCAGCAGCGTGGTCATGGCAGGACCTCCGCAGCGCGCAGTTTTGCGACGAGGGCATCGACCGACGGCAGGATCTCGCCGGCCTTACGGGCGGGCGGCTCATCGACGCGGACGGTGGTGAGGCGTGGCGTCAGATCGACGCCGAGCTCGGCAGCGGTGGTCTTGCCCAGCGGCTTCGATCGCGCCTTGATGATGTTGGGCAGGGCGGTGAAGCGCGGCGTGTTGAGGCGAAGGTCGGCGGTGACCACGGCGGGCAGGGGCAGCTCGAGCGTCTGCAGGCCGCCATCGATCTCGCGGGTGACGGTGACCTTGCCGTCGGCGATCTCCAGCTTGCCGGCGAAGGTCGCCTGGCCGCGGCCGAGCAGGGCCGCCAGCATCTGGCCGGTGGCGTTGGTGTCGTCGTCGATGGCCTGCTTGCCCAGAAGGATGAGGTCAGGCGCTTCGGTGGCGGCGATCTTGGCCAGCGCCCTGGCAACGCCGAGCGACTCGGTGCGGCCGTCGTGGAGGACGAGGATGGCGCGGTCGGCGCCCATGGCGAGCGCCTGGCGCAGCGTGTCTTCGGTTTTGGCCGCACCGATGGAGACGGCGACGATCTCGGTAGCGGTGCCGGCTTCCTTGAGACGCACGGCTTCCTCGACCGCTATCTCGTCGAAGGGGTTCATCGCCATCTTGACGTTGTCGAGCTCGACCCCCGAGCCGTCGGGCTTGACGCGCACATGGAAATTGGCGTCGACGACCCGCTTGACCGCAACCAGAACTTTCACGCCTTCACCTTAGAATTGTCGGGGTCGTAGAGCGGCGCGAAGTGGATGTGCGCCGCGACCCGTTCGTTGGCGACGACCAGCTCGTAGCTGCCCGTCTGAGGTTCCGGGTGGCGCACATAGCCCAGACCGATCGGCTTGCCAACCGTGTAGCCGTAGCCGCCGGAGGTGAGGTAACCGGCGAATTCGCCGTTGCGGAGGATGGTCTCGCGGCCGAGTAGAACAACATCCTCACGATCGGTGGTGAAGGTAGCAAGGCGTTTCCTCGGCGGCTTGCCCTGCAGCGCCAGCAATGCGTCTCGGCCGATGAAATCAACATTCGACTTGAGCTTGACGGCCCAGCCGAGGCCAGCCTCGAACGGGGTGTCGTTGGGCGTGATGTCGCTGCCCCAGGCGCGATAGCCCTTTTCGAGCCGCAGCGACTCGAGGGCGCGGTAGCCGACGGGACGGAGGCCGTGCGGGGCGCCGGCGGCCATGAGGGTGTCGAACACATCGGTGGTGGCGGCCAAGGGAATATGCAGCTCCCAACCGAGCTCGCCGACATAGGTGACGCGCAGCGCACGGACGTCGTGGCCCGCGATGGGCAGGATGTGGACATGGCCGAAAGGGAAGGCGGCGTTCGACACATCGGCGGTGGTGACGGCGCTGAAGATGTCGCGGGCGCGCGAGCCCATCAACACCAGTGTGCCGAAGGCCTCGGTGACGTCGGTGATGGTCGCGTCGGCCCCGGGCGTGATGTGCTCGGCGATCCAGGCCAGATCGTGGGTGCGGAAGCCAGTGCCGGTGACGATGTAGAAATGATTGTCGCTCAGGCGGGCGACGGTCAGGTCGCACTCGATGCCGCCGCGCGAGTTCAGCATCTGGGTATAGGTGAGGCGGCCGGGGGTCTTGTCGAGGTCGTTGGCCGCGATGAAGTTGAGGGCGGCTGCGGCGTCTTTGCCAGTGACTTCGTATTTGGCGAAGGAGGACTGATCGAAGAGCCCGGCCTTCTCGCGGACGAGGCGATGCTCGTCGCCGACGGCGACGAACCAGTTCTGGCGCCCCATCGAGTAGACGTCGCGCGAGTCGGTGCCGCTGGGTGCGAACCAGTTGGGGCGCTCCCAGCCCAGCTTTGAGCCGAAGACCGCGCCGTACGCCTGGAGGCGGTCGTAGAGCGGGGAGACGATGCGGTTGCGGCCGCTGTCGTACTCCTCGTGCGGGTAAGCGACGGTATAGTGCTTGCCGTAGGCCTCGAGCGTGCGCTCGCTGACCCAGTCGCGGTCGCGGTGGAGGGTCGAGAAGCGGCGGATGTCGACGACCCAGAGGTCGAGCGGGGCTTCCCCGCGCATGGCCCATTCGGCGAGGGCCCAGCCGGCGCCGCCGCCCGACGCGATGCCGAAGGCGTTGAAGCCGGCGCCGACATACAGGTTGGCACATTCTGGCGCGGCGCCGAGGATGAAATTGCCGTCGGGGGTGAAGCTCTCGGGGCCGTTGATCATCTGGCGGATGCCGGCGGTCTCGAGCGCCGGAACACGCGCCATGGCCTGTTCGAGGTGCTGGGCGAAATGATCCCAGTCGTCGTCGAAGAGCTGGAACTCGAACGGGCGCGGGATGTCGCCGGTGGTCCAGGCGATCGGGTCGGGCTCGTAGCCGCCCATTACGAGGCCGCCGACCTCTTCCTTGAAATAGGTGCGGCGGTCGGGGTCGCGCAGGGTGGCGACATCGGTGGCAAGGCCCTCGATCTTCTCGGTGACGATGTACTGGTGCTTGACCGGCTGCAGCGGGACATTGATGCCGGCCATGGCACCGATCTCGCGGGCCCACATGCCGCCGCAGTTGATCACCGTTTCAGTTTCGACGGCGCCGTCGCTGGTGAGGACGCGCGTGATGCGGCGGCCCTCCATCTCGAACCCGGTGACGCGGACGCCTTCGACGATTTTTGCGCCGTGCATGCGGGCGCCCCGCGCGAGGGACTGGGTGATGTCGGCGGGCGAGGCCTGGCCGTCGGTCGGGAGCCACGACGCGCCGATGAGATCGGACGTGTCCAGCAGCGGCCACATGCGCTTCACCTCGGCCGGGGAGATCAGTTCCATGTCCATGCCGAAGCTGCGGGCGGTGGTGGCGAGGCGGCGATATTCGGTCCAGCGATCGGCAGTGGTGGCGAGGCGGAGGCAGCCGGTCATCTTCCAGCCGGTGGCGAGGCCGGTCTCGGCTTCGAGGGTCTTGTAGAGCTCGACGGAGCGCTTGAGGACCTGGGTGATCGAGGCCGAAGAACGGAGCTGGCCGACAAGCCCGGCCGCGTGCCAGGTGGAGCCGGAGGTCAGTTTGCCCTGCTCGATGAGCAGGACGTCGGCGTTGTGGTCTTTCGCCAGATGATAGGCGGTGGAGCACCCGATGATGCCGCCGCCGATGACGACGACCTGGGCCTGTGCGGGCAGAGTCACTTGCCGAACCGCTCGTGCCAGGCGCTCAGCGCGGCGTCGAACCTGGCGATGTTTTCGCGGCCATAGGCGGCGTAGTCGACGCCGGGACGATCGAGGTGATGGACCGAGACGAACGACCAGAGGGCCTCGCGCAGCAGCGAGGCAGCCTCCATCGCGGCGTGGCTGCGGAGGGTTGGCTCGTCGGGCTCGCGGCCGAACCAGGCGGTGAGCAGTTCGCGAGATTGGGCCGGGGTGAAGTTGTTGTTCGAGCTGAGGTTGGCGAGATCGAACATGGCCGTGCCGAGGCCGGCGTATTCGTAGTCGATCAGCCAGATGCGGCGGCCATCGTCGATGAGGTTTCCGGCGAGGAGGTCGTGGTGGCCGACCGTGATCGGCAACGGGATCTGCGCGGCCTCGAGCTCGGTATTGATCGCGAGCCAGCGGTCGAGCTCGGCAGCGGGATGGCCGCTGTCGCGAAGCTGGCGGATGTAATCGCGGTTGACGTGGAAGACCCAGAAGATGAAGCCCGGGCCCGAGAGCTGGGCCGGCATGTCGCGGTGGAAGCGGAGGAGGAACTCGGTGATGCGCGGGATCGAGGCCTGCACGTCGGCGACCGTCAGGGTGCGGCCGTCGATGAAGCGCGACACCATGAGGCCGGGCTCGGCGTGCATAACCTCGGGCGCAAAGCCGGCGGCGTGGGCGGCGCGTGCGGACATCACCTCGCGGTCCCGAAAGACATGGTGGAACGGGAAATCGCGGGTGATGCGGACGACGTATTTGCCGGTTCGATCGGTTGCGGAGAAACTCAGATTGGAGATGCCACCGGCCAGCGGGGCGAGCGCGACCGGGCCGGACCAGATCGGCAGCGCGGCGATACGGCCTTCGATGTCCGGCATGGCGCTCAAGCGGTCCCCGTATCCGGGACCTCGCCCGGCAGCGGCCCTTGTTAGCCCATTGCCCGGCGCTGTCAAAGCCGCGGTTTCGCCGCGGTTCAGATTGGGGGTGCCATTTTGATGGCGGTATGCTGGGATAGATGCTGCGGTCGCGACCGGACGTTTGGGGTTTCGGACATGCGTTGGCTGGTTCTCGCCGGATTTGCGGCCCTGCTCCTGGCAGGGGCGCCGGCGCTCGCGGGCGACAAGCCACTGCACGGGGTGGCGCTGGTGATCGGCGAGAGCCGGTACGAGCAACTGCCGCAGCTCACCAATCCGGCCAAAGACGCACGCGACATCGATCGGCTGCTGGGCGACCTGGGCTTCGAGGTCGACCGTGTGCTCAATGCAAATGGCCAGGAGCTGCAAGAGGCAATTGCGCGCTTCGAGGACGAGGCCAAGGATGCCGACGTGGCGATGATCTACTATTCGGGTCACGGCATCGAGGCCAAGGGCGAGAACTTCATCGCGCCGACCGACACCGATCTCGCCTCGCCGCAGACGGCCGGCGACAGCATGATCGCGGTGCAACCCATCGTCGACGCCCTGGCGAAGGTGGCGCCGGTGTCGATTGTCCTGCTCGATGCCTGCCGGTCCGATCCGTTCCCGCCGGGACAGACGATCGTGCTGCCGGGCGATACGGCGCCGACGCCGGTCGAGGGCCAGGGGCTCGCGGCGGTGCGCGGACCGATGCCGGTGACGAAGGCCAATGCGGACCCGAGCAGCCTGGGCACGGTGATCGGCTTTTCGGCGAGCCCGGGGGAGCCGGCGCTCGACGGCGCGCCGGGCGAGAACTCGCCTTATGCGGCGGCGCTGCTCAAGCACTTCGCCGCCGGCGGTTATTCGTTCGGCGACGTGATGACGATGGTGACCGAGGAGGTCTATCTCAAGACCAGAGCCAAGCAGCTGCCGTGGGTGAATTCGTCGCTCAGGCGCGTGCTGACGTTCGAGGCGCCGGCGGAGGACGAGGGCGACAGCGACCAGCAGGCGATCAAGACGGAGCGGCGAAAGCTGCTGCTGTCGATCGCGGCGACACCGCCGGCGACGCAGAAATATGTCGAGTCGCTGGCGGGACAGGAGCAGGTTCCGCTCGACTCGCTCTATGGCATGCTGGATGCGCTCGGCATCAAGGCGAGCGACGACAATGGCGACCTGCAAAAGCAGATGGCGCAGGGGGCCGAGCGGCTCAAGGAGCTCTTGGCACAAAAGCCGGCAGCGGTGAAGGCCGACCCAGAGCTGGAACGGCTTTCCAAGCTGGCAGATGAAGCAGAAGCCGAGGGCGCGATTGCGCTGGCGCTCAAATATCGCGACGAGGCCTCGAGCCGCGCCGACACCTTGCTCAAGGGCAAGCAGGCGGAGGCGGAGCAGCTTCGGCAGGACATGCTGGATATTGCCGATACCTATGCGGCCAATGCGGCGACGGCGCTGCTGAATTTCGAGCAGGTGCAGGCGGCGGGGCTGTTTGCCAAGGCCTTCGATGCGGCGAAGGAGTGGGACAGGGCGAAGGCGGTCGTGTTCAAGATCAGCCAGGGCGACGCGCTGACCGACCACGGCTACTACACCTCGGACAACGACGCGCTGACCGAGGCGCTGGCGGTGTACCAGGAGGCCCTCGGATTGGCCCCCAAGGACAGCGACCCCAAGGATTGGGGCAAGCTCGAAAACCGCATCGGGCAGGCGCAGGCGTTGCTGGGCGCGCTGCGGGCGGACACGGCGTTGCTCGAGGCCGCGGTGACGTCGTTCCAGCAGGCGCTGACGGTGCAGACGCGGGCGGACCTGCCTACGGACTGGGCGAGCGCGCAGAACAATCTGGGCAACGCGCTTTATGCACTCGGGCAGCGCAAGAGCGACCAGGCGATGCTGCAGCAGGCGATCGATGCGTTCGATGCCGCCACCACCGTCGACACGCGCGAAGCGGACCCGGGCCAATGGGCAATCATCGTCAGCAACAGGGCGTCGGCGCAGATGGCATTGGCCGATGCGATCTATGCCGCGACTGAAGATGTGCAGGTCCGGGCGCTGACAGCCGGGGAGGATGCCGAGCATCTGCCGGAGGTGACGGCGGCGGCGAACAAGGCGGTGGCGATCCTGAGCGAGGCGATCGGGACGCTGCAATCGGCAATGACGGTGAAGTCGCGGGACAGCGATCCGCTCGACTGGGCGCAGGTGCAGCATACGCTGGCGACGGCGCTGGGTGATCGCGGCAAGCTCAGCGCTTCGGCAGATGACCAGAAGGCGGCCGCGGACGCCTACCGCGCGCTGCTCACGGTCTACGACAAGACGCACACGCCGACGCTGTGGACGCGGACGGCGGGCAACCTCGCGGCGACGCTCAGGCAATATGCAGCCAACAGCAAGGATTTCAGCTCGCTGGGAGAGGCGGTCGACCTGCTGCAGCAGTGCCTGGCGCTAACGCCACGGGCGACGTCGCCGGCCGAGTGGGCCAATCTCGAGATGCGCCTGGGCAACGTATATTCGGACCTGGCGACGAACGACAATTCGCTCGAGAACGGCGACAGGGCGGTCGAGGCGTACCGGGCTTCGCTCCAGGTCAACACGATCGAGCAGGATTTCGGCGAGTGGACGCACCTGCAGTTTTATACGTTCAACGTACTGCTCAGAATCGGGGTGGCGCATGAGGACGTGCCGCGGCTGACCGACGCGCGCGACACGGCGCAGGCGGCGGTCGAGGTGTTCCAGCAGCGCGGCGATGCGACCGACGCCGAGTCGTTCGAAAAGGCCCTGCCGCTGCTCGACCAGGCGATCGCGCTCTTCGCGCAGGAGAGCAACCCGCCTTCGGCGACGCAATAGACGCTAGAGCGAGGCCAGCCAGTCGGCGTATTCGGCCGAATGATCGCCGGCGTGATTGGCCATAGCCGGCTTGGTGAGCAGGCCGCGGCGCGGCGGGATGTGGCTCAGGATGCGGCGCCGTTGGCGGTCGCCGTGGCTATAGTTGAAGGCGGCAAATTTCGGGAAGAATTCGAGCTCGTCATAGGGCAGATGGTCGTGGATCCACCAGGCCAGCGGCTCCCAGCTGCCGGTGCGCTCGTACCAGGGAATGAGTGCATGGACGACGATGCTGGCCGTGGCGCCCATCTCGCCACCGGGGGTGCGGCGGTCCCAGATGTGGCCGCCGAAATTGCTCTCATTGCTGCCGCAGTTGAGCCCGTGATCGTTGCCGAAGCGGTTGACTTCGGGCGAGCGGTAGGCGGAGCGGATGGAGATGCGGCCGAAGCGCGCCCGCAGCGGCTCGAGCGCTTCCGCGCAAAGCTTGCGGCCAGCCGCGATGGCGAGATCGGGGTCGTCGGGGATGTTGCTGAGGCCGTAGAAGCTCGCGATCTCGGAATAAAGGAAATCGCGCATGAAGAAATTGGGACTGAGCCGGACGCGGCCCAGGTCTTCGAGGGCGCGCATCGATTGCGGTTTCTTCATGGTCCTGTTCTCGCGGCGTAAGGTGCACGATAGAGTGCCGCGCGCGAGCGGCGGAGGAAACCCGGAAATGGCCAAAGCGAAGCCACAGCGAATGCAGCTCAGCCGGCATCGGGGCTTCAACCTGCAGACGGAGTCCGAGCGGCTCAACGGCCTGCCGGCCAAGCGGGTGACGCGGCCGGGACCCTGGGGCAACCCGTTCACGATTGCCGACATGCAGAGACGGTACGGCCTCGATGCCGACGCGGCGCAGGTGAAGGCGGTGGAACTTTGCGGCCAGTGGCTGCGCGGGACGCTCGACACCAGACTGTCGCCCGGCGAGCCGCCCAGTCATGAGGCAATTCGGCGCGAGCTCAGGGGATACAATCTCGCCTGCTGGTGCCGGCCGGGGACGCCGTGCCATAGCGAAGTGCTGATCGACATTGCCAACGGGACATCCAAGTGAGCCGCATTACCTATCTGACGACGATCGATTTCGGGCCGGGCGAGATCAAGACGCTGAAGAGTGCGCCGCATGAACTCGGGATGAGCCGGCCGCTGGTGGTGGCCGACATGGGGGTGAAGGCGGCGGGACTGCTCGACCGCGTGATGGCGCATCTGCCGGCGGGGACACCGGCCTTTCTCGGCACGCCGCCGAACCCGACCGAGGCGGCGGTCAATTCGGCGCTGGCCCGCTATCGCAGCGAAGGCTGCGACGGCGTGGTGGCGCTGGGCGGCGGCTCGCCGATCGATCTCGCCAAGGGCGTGGCGCTGCTCGCAACGCATGCCGGGCCGCTGGAGCAATACGCGGTGATCCATGGCGGCCTCGACCGCATCACCAGCGCGGTGGCGCCAGTCATCGCGATCCCGACGACGGCGGGCACCGGCGCCGAGGTGGGACGCGCGGCGCTGCTGACGCTCGACGATGGACGCAAGCTGGGGATGATTTCGTCCTACCTGATTCCGAAACGCGCCATCTGCGACCCGGAGCTGACGCTGGGCCTGCCGCCGATGCTGACGGCGGCGACGGGGCTCGATGCGCTCAGCCACTGCATCGAGACGCTATGCTCGCCGCGGGTCAACCCGCCCGCCGAGGCCATCGCGCTCGACGGCGCCGGCCGCATCTGGCGCAATATCGAGCCGGCGGTGCGCAACGGGCAGGAACTCGGTCCGCGCAGCGAGATGCTGATGGGGGCGCTGATGGGCGGGCTGAGCTTCCAGAAGGGGCTGGGCGCGGTGCACTCGCTGAGCCATGCATTGGGCGGGCTCAAGGACGTGTCGCTGCATCACGGAACGTTGAATGCCGTTCTGATGCCGATCGTCATCCGCTTCAACCGGCCGGTGATCGGCGAAAAGCTTGAGCGGCTGAAGGCGGCGACGGGGATCACGGGAGAAGTGGACATGGCGCTGGACGCGCTCAACCGCCGACTCAACCTGCCGCCGGGCCTCAAATCCATGGGGGTACGGGCGGAGCATCTCGACTGGGTCGTGGCCCGGGCGCTGCTCGACCACAGCCACGCGACGAACCCGCGGCCGGCCAGCGCCGCGGACTATCGCGCGCTGCTCGAGGAAGCGATGGTGTGAGGGCGCCGAAACGCCGCCCTTTACGTGACGTGAATTTTGCTGTTAGCGTTGTCCTTGGTGGATGCGCCGCATGACGGAGTAGTCGGGTCGCCGACCGCGTTCCATCGCCGAGCGAGGGGGAAACCCAGCCGTGTCGGCGGATGAAATTGCTATTGCCGAAATTCCGGCGCGGAGGGGACGATGGGTGCGGTCAGCATCAACAATGTGCGCAAAAGCTACGGCAGCATGGAAGTGCTGCACGGCGTTTCGGTGGATATCGCCGATGGCGAGTTCGTGATCCTGGTCGGCCCTTCGGGCTGCGGAAAATCGACGCTGCTGCGCATGATCGCCGGGCTGGAGGAAATCACCGCGGGCGACATCTCGATCGCCGGCCGGGTGGTGAATAACCTGCCGCCCAAGGATCGGGACATTGCGATGGTGTTCCAGTCCTATGCGCTCTACCCGCATATGACGGTGGAGCAGAACATGGGGTTCTCGCTCAAGCTGCAGCGGGTCAACAAGGAAGAGAGCCGCAAGCGCGTGGCCGATGCTGCCGCCATTCTCGGGCTCGAGCCGTACCTGAAGCGCTATCCGCGGCACCTGTCGGGTGGCCAGCGTCAGCGCGTCGCGATGGGCCGCGCCATCGTGCGCAATCCGGAAGTGTTCCTGTTCGACGAGCCGCTCAGCAACCTCGACGCCAAGCTGCGCGTGCAGATGCGTTCGGAGATCAAGCAGAACCACATGCGGCTCGGCACGACGACCGTGTACGTGACGCACGACCAGATCGAAGCCATGACGATGGCCGACCGGATCGTGGTGATGCATGACGGGGTGATCGAGCAGATCGGCAGCCCGCTCGAGCTCTACGACCGCCCGGCAAACCTGTTCGTCGCGGGCTTCATCGGTTCGCCAGCCATGAACATGATCGCGGGGAAGATGGACGGCAGCGTGTTCATCGCGAGCGACGGGACTCGGGTGGATGTGACCAACGCTCCGTCGAACTCGAATGGCCGACCGGTGACGCTGGGCGTGCGGCCCGAGCATTTCCACCTCGACGGCACCGGCCTGCCGGCGGAGATCCTGACGGTCGAACCCACCGGGTCGGAGACGCAGGTGGTGGCCAAGTTCGCCGGCCAGGAGATCATGGGGGCGTTCCGCGAGCGCATCACGGCGCAGCCGGGCGAGACGCTGCGCGTGCGGCCGGAGCCGGGTGCGGTGCATCTGTTCGACAGCGAAAGCGGCAAGCGCATCGCCGCGTAGGGCGCGATCGCGCCCTCAGGTCAGTCGGCGAACAGGTCCGGGTGGGCCTGGGCGAGACGGGGGAGCGAGGTGAGGATCTCGCTCAGATGAGCACGCATGGCGGCCTCGGCTTCGTCGGCCGAATGGCGGGCGACAGCATCGGCGATGGCCGCGTGCTGGCCGACCAGAACATCGAACGGGGTCGCGTCGGGCATCGACAGATAGCGGACGCGATCCATCTGCGCCTTGAGGTTTTCCAGCACGTTCCAGGCATAGTCGTTGCCCGAGGCGTGGGCGAGCGCCTGGTGGAACGCTTCGTCGAGGCGCAGGAACTCGTCGTTGTCGGCAGCGGCGCCGGCGGCGCGCTGGGCATCGAGGTTGCGGCGCAATTCGTCGAGGCGCGCCGGGGTCATTTCGAGCGCGGCCTTGCGGACGATGGCGACCTCGATCGCCTCGCGCACGAAACGGACGTTCTGCACCTGCCGGATCGAGATCAGCCGCACGAAGGTGCCGCGCTGCGGGCGCACGTCGACGAGCCCGATCTCGGCGAGCTTGATGAAGGCCTCGCGCACGGGCTGGCGCGAGACGCCGAGCTGGCGGGCGACCTCGGCCTCCGACAGCAGGTTGCCTGGGCGGAACTTCAACTGCACGATAGCCTGGCGGACGGCGTCGAAGACGCGCGTGCCCATGCGACCGAGCCGGACGGTAGCGGCATCTTCCTCCAGGGCTTCGAGCTCGTTGCCGGCGACCATGCTCAGTCCTCGAGCAAATAGCCGCGGCGCTGCGGCAGCGGGGTGGTGCCGACGATCTTGGCGATGTTCTCGCCACGCGGGACGTATTTGCGCAGCGAGCGCGAAAGCACGAAGCCATCGGTGCCGGCGAGGAGCGGCGTGCGGGCGATGAAGGCTTCAGGCCCATCGAGGGCGATGAGATCGGCCACCGGCTGGCCGCGGCTGACGCGCTGGCCGAGCTCGACGCGATAGGCGAGGAGGCCGGGGCGGTCGGCGCGGACGACGTCGGTGGCGTCGAACGGGGTGCCGGGTGCGCCGCCGGTGGGGCGCGGACCGGGGTCGGCGGCAATGAGGCCGCGGCCGGCGAGGAAACCGAAGAGGCGCAGCCCGTCCTGCTCGCCGAAGTGATCGAAGCTATCGGCCTGTCCACGATATTCGAGCGTCGCCGAGGCGGTCGCCATCGGCACCGGCTTGCCCGGATTGGTCTGCGCCACCTTGCGGTAGAGGATCGGCAGCACTTCGTCGAACGAGCCGCCGCCGGAATCGGCTGCGGTCAGGACCGCGGCCGCACCCATCCAGTCGCTCAGATCCTGCAGCTCGGGCATCAGTTCGGGCGAGGTGAAAATGTGGATCAGCGAGTCGGTGTCGCAGTGGAGGTCGAGCACGAATTCTGCATCGTGAGCTTCCCTGAGCAGGAACAGGCGAAGCTGCTCGGCGGCGGTGCGCGGCTGCTGCGCGTCAATCCACTGCGCCACGACCTTGCGGATCAGCGTGACGTTGAAGCGCTCGTCATCGCCGAGGCGGCCGCTCAGCTGGGTGCGGACCAGCGAGAAGAGATCGGGCCATTGGCGGTTGTAGTTGACGCCGGTGTTGAGGTCGGCGCGGCCCAGATGCCGGCGACTGACGAGGTTGGCCATGCCGAGCGGGTTGGCCATGGGGATGACGGTGAACCGGGCGCGCAACAGCTCCTGCTCGTCGGCCTGGCGCAGCATCGGCAACAGATGGTGGAGGGCCATGGTGCCGGGCTGCTCGTCGGCGTGCAGCGCCGCCTGCAGGTAGACCTTCTCGGGTGCGTCGGACGGACCAATCCGGTAGAACGGCAGTTCAATCGTGGTCCCCGGAGTGTCACCGCTGAGCCGGAGGGTTTCGAGCCGGAAGGTCATGACAGCTCCTGCACCCGCCGCCAGCTGAATTTCACGCGCGCCTGCTGCGGCATGTGGCGCATCAGGCGGCGGTAGATCAGGCTGAAGATGTAGAAGATCACCAGCGAGATGACGAGGAAGTACGCAGCGGCCATGCCGAAGTGCAGGTAGACATTGTAGTCCTTCTGGAACAGCTCTTCGGCCATGTTCATGAGGTCGCGCTGGTCGCCGATCACGGGCAGGGTGAAATAGACCAGCGCCGTGGCCTGGAACAGGAAGACGACCTCGTTGGTATAGGCCGGCCAGGCGAGGCGGATCAGGTTGGGCCAGGTGATGCTCCAGAAGCGCTGGCGGCGGGTCATGCCGTAGGCACGGGCCGCCTCGATCTCGCCCTTGGGCACCGTGATGAGGGCGCCGTAGAAGATTTCCGCCGTGTAGGCGGTGGTGTTGAGGCCGAGGATCGCCGGGCCGAGGAACAGCGGGTGCAGGATGAAGGCGTCGAGGCCGAGCGGCTTCCAGAGCGACTGGTTGAAGGCCAGGACGAGCGAATAGAAGGCAAAGAGCTGGATGAAGAAGGGCGAGCCGCGGAAGAAATAGATGTAGGCGCGGCTCAGGCGGTTCAGCACCATGTTGGTGGAGTTCTTGCCGAGCGCAATGAAGATGGCGAGGGCGAAGCCGACGGGAATCGCGGCGCCGGCGAAATAAAGATTGAACAGCGCCGGCCGCGCCATCACGGCAATGTTGCCGAGGATGAGGGAGAGGAACGTCATATGGCGTTCTGGTCCGCGAGCGGCATGCCGCGGCGGACGTACCGGTTGATCAGGGCGAAGACCTTCTCCGAGAGGAAGGTCACGAGGATATAGAAGACCAGCAGCACGAAATAGTAGCGCCAGCGCCAGTCGTTGTGGACGAGACCGACGGCCGTCGAAAAATTGGCGGCGCCCAGCCGCTGTGCCCAGGTGACGAAGTCGAGGATCTGCAGCAGCGACAGCAGCGAAGTCGCCTTGACCAGCGACATCCAGACGTTGGCGAGGCCGGGCATCGCATAGACCCACATCTGGCGGATGTGGATGCGGGTGATCACCTGCATGTTGGAAAGGCCATAGGCCCGCGCCGCTTCGAGCTGGCCCTTGGGCACGGCCTTGAGCGCGCCGGTGATGACATTGGCGGCGAACGCGCCATAGACGATCCCCAGCGAGACGCAGGCGAGGATCAGGTACTGGAATGTCGTCACACTCCAGTTGGCGGCCGGGCAGGGCGGCCACGGCGCGGTCTGGGCAGCGATGGATTCGGGCGTGCAGACCTGGAACGACCAGATCCACTCGACGAACTGCTCGAAGGCGAGCGGGAAGAAGAGGAAGAACAGGACGTCCGGCACGCCCCGGACGATGTTGGTGTAGGCGGCCGCGAGCAGGCGGAACGGCAGGGGGGCGCTGTGGCGGACCGCTGCGGCGAGAAGGCCGAGGACCAGGGCGATCAGTGCCCCGAAGACCATGGCGGCAAGGGTGTACTGGACGGACTCGTACCAGGCGAGGTGCTTGCCGTTGGTGAGGTAGCCGATCCAGAACACGACGTTCGGACCGACCAGATCCTTCAGCCCTTGCGGCAGTACGTCAACGAGCATGCCCGCGCCCCCGGGAAAACGCGGCGGGCGAACCGGAGTCCGCCCGCCGGAGGAGGGTTACTTCCAGTACGGGGTCGGCCGGTTCGGGAAGTACTTCTTGATCAGGGCGTCGAGGGAGCCGTCCTTCTTCATGGCCTCGAGCGCGGTGTTGAGCTTGGCCTTGAGGTCCGTATCGGACTTGCGCAGCCCGATGCCGGCGCCGATGCCAATCGGAATATCCGGCCCGTCGGATTTGAGCGCGCCGTTGGAGCCGGCGGCGGTCTCGACGGCGACCGACCCGTCGATCAGCACGAGGTCAATGTTACCGGCGTTGAGATCGGCGAGCTCCTGATCCTGGGTGTCGTATTTGAGGATCGTATTGTCGGCCTTGAGCTTGTCGTCGAGGTAGCCGGCCTGGATGGTCGCCGTCTGTGCGCCGATCTTCAAACCCTTAAGGTTGTTGTAGTCGACCGTCTTGTCGGCCTTGGCGAGATAGCGCGACGGATCGGGCGGGAAGTAGGGCTCGGTGAAGTCGATGGTCTTGGAGCGCTCGTCGGTGATGGTCATGTCATCGACGATGGCGTCGTAGTTGCCGGCCAGCAGGTTCGGGATGATCGAATCCCAGTCGTTGGTGACGAACTGGCAGTCGTAGCTGATGCGCTTGCACAGTTCGTTGCTGACATCGACGTCGTAGCCGGCGAGTTTGCCGCTGTCGTCCATGAAATTGTAGGGCGGATAGCCGCCCTCGGTGCCGACCTTCAGCGTCGCCGCCTGGGCCCCCACGGTCAGCGCTGCGAGCGCAGCGGCGGCCAAAATCAGCTTGTTCATGAATGCGTTTCTCCTGATGTACGCCAATGGCCGCGTTCTTGGGCACGGCTCCACTATGTAGGCTTATCGCAAATGACGTATGCGTCAATTCATGCGTGAGCGCTGGCATTGAGGAATTGCTTGAGACGCGCCGACCTGGTGGCGCCGAAAACCTGCTCCACCGGGCCTTCTTCCTCGATCTTGCCGGCGTGGAGAAACACCGCGCGGTCGCCGACCGAGCGCGCAAATTCCATATCGTGGGTGACGAGGATCATGGTCCGGCCCTCGTCGGCAAGCAGCTTGATGACGCGCAGCACCTCGACTTCGAGTTCGGGGTCGAGCGCCGAGGTCGGCTCATCGAACAGCATGACGCGCGGATTGATGCACAGGGCGCGGGCGATGGCGGCGCGCTGCTGCTGGCCGCCGGAAAGTTGCGCTGGATAGCTGTCGGCTTTGTCGGCGATGCCGACTTTCTTGAGCATTTCCATGGCTTCGCCACGCACTTCGGCCTTTTCGCGCTTCTGCACGAGAACCGGCGCTTCCATGACGTTGCCGAGCACGGTCATGTGGCTCCACAGATTGAACTGCTGGAACACCATGCCGAGGCCGGACCTGATCCGCCGGATCTGCGCCTCGTCCGAGACTCGGCGGTGGGGCGGCGTCCCGGCAAGCGCTACGGCTTCGCCGGCGATCCGAACCGTGCCGCTGTCGGGGATTTCGAGCATGTTGATGCAGCGCAGCAGGGTAGATTTGCCCGAGCCGGAAGAGCCGATCAGCACCACCACTTCGCCCTCATGGGCAGTGAGCGACACGCCCTTGAGCACCTCAACCTCGCCGAAACTCTTGTGGATCCGGTCGAGCTCGACCACGGGCATGCTGGAGCGGGGAGCGGCGGTCTCTGTCATGGGCCGGAACGTGACGGCAAGGCCCGCCGCTGGCAAGCAAAAACAAAAGGCGGTCCCGAAGGACCGCCAGGTGCAAGGAATCGGAAAAAAAAGTTCAGTCGGTTCTAGGCGGCGACCCGGGAGCCTTCGTCGAAAAAGAGCGCCTGGGAGATCAGCGCCTTCACCATATCCGGGTTGAAGGGCTTGGTGACGAGGAAGGTCGGTTCAGGCCGCTCGCCGGTCAGCAGGCGCTCGGGGAAGGCGGTGATGAAGATCACCGGCAGGGCCTCGGTCGAGAGGATGTCGTTGACCGCGTCGATACCGGAGGATCCGTCGGCAAGCTGGATATCGGCGAGGATCATCTTCGGATGGGTCTTGCCATACAGCGCGACAGCTTCCTTGTGGGTTCGGGCGATGCCGACGACCTTGTGGCCGAGCGATTCGACCAACTGCTCGATATCCATGGCGATCAGCGGTTCGTCCTCGATGATGAGGATTTCGGTCGCTACCTGGCGCGAAATTTCGCGCGATGCCTGTTCGAGCAACTGGTTGAATTCGCCGTCGGAGATATCGAGGATCTCGGCAGCCTGCTCGTTGGTGAAGCCTTCGACGGCGACCAGCAGGAAGGCCTGGCGCGGCCGCGGGGCGAGATTGGCGAGGTTGCGTGCCGCGCGCTGTTCCCAGACGAAATGCGGCTGTGGCGCCGGAATACGCACCGCCGAGGACGAAAACAGCTTCGAGAAGAGCTTGTAGATGGCGATGCGGTCGCTCGTGGCTTCGGGAAAGATCGAAACGTCGGCAATCAACGCTTCGAGCGTCGCCGCCACATAGGCGTCACCCGAGGTCTGCGAGCCGGTCACCGCACGCGAAAATCGGCGCAGATAGGGGAGATGCGGAGCAATCCGCGTGGACAAGGTCATAAAGAGGCTCCCTTTGACGCTATGTTGGTCAACCCAGTGTCCCAAACGAAGGATTCAGCATTTCGTTCCAGGCTTCGGAACTTTTCGATCAAACCCACATTTATGCTAGCACGTCAGAGGCTAGCGTCACTCTGTCCAGGGTCCGGGTAGTGAAAGACAAGACGAAGATGAACGAAATGAGTGTACCGCGGGCGCGGCGCACGGATGACGGGCTCGGGCCTAATTCCGATATCGGCGCAAAGCTTCGGGCCTTTTATGGAGCTGTCCAGGATCAACCGATCCCGGACAAGTTCCTGGATTTGCTGGAAAAACTCGATGAGGTCGAACAGGCCAGCAAACGAAAGAGCAGATAGTTCATGCAAGAGTCCCCGTCGTTCAAGAGGGAATTGCTGGCCACGTTGCCGTCGCTGCGCGCCTTTGCGGTGTCGCTGAGCGGACGACACGACCGGGCCGACGACCTGGTGCAGGACACCATGATGAAGGCCTGGGCCAAGCAGGACAGCTACCAGATGGGCACCAACATCAAGGCCTGGCTGTTCACCATCCTGCGCAACGAGTTCTATTCGCAGATGCGCAAGCGCGGCCGCGAGGTGCAGGACACCGACGGCGCGTTCACCGAACGCATGTCGGTCCATCCCAGCCAGTACGGCGTGCTCGACATGGCCGATTTCAAGAAGGCGCTCGATACGTTGCCGCCGGATCAGCGCGAGGCGATCATCCTGATCGGCGCTTCCGGTTTTTCGTATGAGGAAGCGGCCGAAATCTGCAAATGCGCGGTCGGGACGATGAAGAGCCGGGTCAGCCGTGCACGCACCCGGCTGCAGGACGTGCTGAAGATTTCGGGCGAGGCGGATTTCGGGCCGGACGCGGTTTCCGCGCAGGTCACGACACACACGCTCAGCTGACCCGAGATCGCAGGGCGCGGGCACAGGCCGCGACGAGTTCGTCATCGGAAAACGGCTTATCGACGATTTGGGCGCCCGCCAGAGGCGTGCCGGCCAAGGCTGCCGGGTTGCCGGTGCAGACGACGAGAGCGACGCCGGCAGCGGCCAGACGGCCCGCAATCTCGGCGTCGGCGGTCGCCGGGCGAGGGACCGAGACGATGGCGAGATCGAAGTCGCTATAGCGGCTGCTCAGTTCCGCCACCTCGTCGTAGCTGCGGGCCAGCACGGATTGCCGCGCGCCAGCCTCTTCGACGATCCGCTGGATGTCGAGCGCAATGATGAACTCATCCTCTAGGACGAGCAGTCGTTTTCCTGAAAGCACGGGATTCCCTTACAAAGCTCGCCAGACAAGGGGCGGCCGGGGCCGAACCGTCATTTAAAAAAGACATGAAGGGCGGCGTGCAACCGCAAGCGAAGGGGTGGCGTTTGCCCCCGGATTTGCGGGATAACGCCGTGCAAAACGAACCCGAGAGCGTCACTCTGCCCATCTCCGCCCGGCGCGTTTCCTGTCAGCAATGTCCCCTTCGGGCGATGCCCCAGTTCCGGGCATTCACGCCGGAGGAGTTGAAGTTCGTCGCCAATTTCAAACGCGGCGAGCTCGTTGCCGAGCCCGGATCGGTGATCCTCGCGGAGGGGGCGCACAGCGCGCAACTGTTCACGGTGCTCAGCGGCTGGGCCTTCCGGTACAAGTCGCTGGAGGACGGTCGCCGTCAGATTCTCAACTACTGCCTGCCGGGAGACCTGGTGGGGCTGCAGGGATCGATGATCGGCGCGATGGACCATTCGGTCGAAGCCCTGTCGCCGGTGGTGTTGTGCGTGTTCCAGCGCGACCGGCTGGCTGACCTCTACAAGAGCCATCCGGGGCTGAGCTTCGATGTCACCTGGCTCGCCTCGCGCGAGGAAAGAATGCTCGACGAGAACCTGCTGAGCCTGGGGCGCCGAACGGCGATCGAGCGGGCGGCGTATCTGGTAGCGTTCCTCCACCAGCGAGCAACCACGGTGGGCCTGGCGGAGGACACGTCGCTGCTGATCCCGATTACGCAGCAGCACGTGGCCGATACGCTGGGTCTGTCCATCGTGCACACCAACAAGACATTGAGGAAGCTCAGCGAAAAGAAGCTGATTCGCTGGCACGATCGGGCATGCGAGGTCCTCGATCCCCCGGGCTTGCTCGACGTCGCCGGGTGGACCGGGTTGCTGGAGGGCAAGCGGCCGCTGATCTAGACTGCCCAGGAGGGCCGGGAACAAACACCGGGTCGACGTCGTTTCCGGGCGGGGTCAGGGGCATTCTTATGCGCGTCATCGGCGTGTTCAACCGCGACGGCGGTACGTTCAAGACCACGGACATGGACGCCTTCGCGGCCACGGCCGTTGAGGTTTTTGCTGCGCACGGTCATGCGCTCGAGGTCAGGGTCGTCGACGGCAAGAACCTGATCGCTGAACTCAAGCGCGCGGCAAGCGACGGGCAGATGCTGGTTGCCGGCGGCGGTGACGGGACGATTTCGGCTGCGGCGAGTGTCGCTTACGAAGCGGGCATTCCGCTTGGGGTGCTGCCGGCGGGCACGATGAATCTGTTCGCACGCTCGCTCGGCCTGCCGTTGCGGCCCGACGAGGCGCTGGAAGCGATCGCCGGCGGCGGCTTGCAGAGGGTGGACATTGCCACCGTCAACGGCCGGCCGTTCATCCACCAGTTCTCGGTGGGCATCCATCCCAAGCTGGTGAAGCTGCGCGGCCAACTGAGCTACAAGAGCCGCATCGGCAAGATGATCGCCTCGACGCGGGCGGCCTTCGGGGCGATCCTCAATCCACCGAGCTTTGCCGTCGACGTGCTCGCCAACGGTCGTCTGGAACGGCGATTTACGGCTGGCCTGTCGGTGTCCAACAACCCATTCGACGAGGGGCACCTGCCGCTGGCGGACCATCTCGATCGCGGCGTGCTCGGGCTTTATTTCGTGCCGCCGCTCAGCCTGGGGGTTGCTTTCAGGCTGGCCTTTGGGCTGCTGCGGGGGAAGTTTCGCAGCCTGCCCGAAGTCGTCGAGAAAGAGGCGCGCGAAGCGACGATCTTTTTCCCGCACAAGAAGTACGGCTCGGCGGGCGTCATCGATGGCGAGCTCATCACGCTGCCCGATCGGGTGGACCTGAAGATTCACCCGCAGGCGCTGCAGGTCGTCGTGCCCAAGGCTCCGGCGGCGTCGGCCGAGGAGGAGCGCGCGGCGCTCGCGAAGCTCCTCACTTCGGCATGAGAAAAGCCCCCTCCGCCGCAGCGGATGGGGGCTTCGAATGCTTGGCAAGTCTTCGAGATCAGAGGCTGTTGGCGCCGGCTTCCACCGGCTGCTCGCCGAGCTTGCGCAGGGCCTGCTCGATGGCCTTGAGGTCTTCGCCGTCGTCGCCGTCGACAGGGGTCATCCCTTCGGTGGCGCTCCGCTCCTTGCTGAGCGTATCGGCTTCGAGTTGGCGCAGGACTTCAATCTTTTCCTGGTCCGCGAGCTCGTCGTCCTTAAGGATCGTCACGATCTGCCGCTTGATGTGAGACATGGCAAATCCTCTCGGTTGTTGCGGGGCGCCCCATGGCACCCCAAGCGAAAGGAAACGCCGAACCCGGAGGCCGGGTTCCTAGCTGCGGTGACGACGATCACCGGGCTTGCGCATCATCAGGGCCGAAGCAAGGGCGGCACCCGCCGGCAGTCCGATCTCCTTGAAGAGGGGCGAGCGCAGGATCAGGGGCACGGCAGTGATGATTGCGGTGGTGACCAGCGCGGTCATCTCTGCGCTTTTCTTGCGCTCGGCTTCGCGGCGCGCCGCGATGTTGTCCTGCAACTGCGAGACCAGGTAGATCGCAAGCGCGATCAACGCCGCTGCGACGGCGATGATGAGCGGCGCAAGCACCGGCCCGACGATGTAGGCGAGAGCGGTGTCGGCGGCGACCAGCAGGAACGCGACGACGACAAGCCCCAGCGCGCCGATCAAGCCCCAGACGATAGCCTGGCGCTTGAGGTTGGCCGTCATCGAGCTGGCCTCTACCCCCAGCAGCGACAGCAGCGGGGTCAGCACGGCGAGCATGGCGTCTTACCGCGTGATGACAGCGAGGATGAAACCGAGAGCGATGGCGCCGGCCACCGCGGTCAGCGGCTTTTCGCGAATGGTGTCCTTGATCTGCCGCTCGAACGCGCCGAACTCGTCGGTCGCGCTTTCGAGCGCCGACTGCCCACGCGCGGCCAACTCGTCGGCACGCGCCCGGGCGGAGGATTTGAGCTCATTGCCGGCGGTGGCGCCCATCCGCTGCAGGGTGCTGGTGATCGACCTCAGGTCGGTCTGGAGCTGAGCGACCTGGTCCTCGAGGCTGTCGGCTTCGACTTCGAGCGCGGCGCTGCGGGCGCGGCTGCGCGAACGGGAGCCGGCGCGGCGTGCCGACGAGCGGGCAGAGCGCGCAGCCTGGGTAACGGTTGCCGCAGCAGCATGCGCGGCGCCACTGGCCGGAGCGGCCGTGTCTTCAGAGTCAGCCATTTGCGATGTTCTCCTGGTTCGACGCTTTGGCCCACAACGCGGTGCCCGGTGCGACAGTTCCAGAAGCGGCCCCTGGAGGCATTGAGCGCGATCAAAGAAACACCCCGGTTCGCGGGGGAAGCGAACCGGGGTGGTTGAGCGGGTCGAAAGGGGGGCGACCTCGGACCCGCGAAGCTCAGATCCGTCCCATCAACACTAGGATGATGACGATCACGAGCACGACGCCGACGATACCGGATGGGAAGTATCCCCAGGAGCGGGAGTATCCCCAGCTCGGTATGGCGCCGATGAGAAGGAGGATGAGGATGACGATGAGGATTGTGCTGAGCATTTTCTTGTTCTTCTCCGGGGTTGACGCTTCGGCCTCAGAAGGCGGCGAACAGGAGTGCGGCCGCGGCCGCGAGGATGCCGATCGCCGGGACCATGGCACCCAGCACCGCGCCCAGATGGATGCGCCCATCGTAGCCTTCCGGCGACCACGCCATGGCGGCCCGTCCAGCATGTTCGAGAGCGTTGATTTCCATCTGTGTCATCGCCTGAAATCCTTTGTCTTTTGGCCGGCAGGGAGGAGGACCGGTCTCCGCTTGGATCGCGCGCATGACTTGGCGCTGGCCAATTAACTGGCCGTTGGCGCTTCTGGTTCCGTCGGTGAAAGTGAAATTGCGCTGGTAAGGCGACGGGCGCTCTACTCGACCCGAACGACGTCGACGGATTGGCGGGCTTCGTGGTGGCCGGCGGTGCGCAGCACACCCACGATGGGCGAGATATCGGAATAGTCGCGGCCGTGTCCGATGGTAATGTGGTCGGCGCCAGCCAGCATGGCGTTGGTGGGGTCGAACTCGATCCAGCCGCAATCGCGGCCGCACCAGACGCGAACCCAGGCGTGCATGGCGTCGGCGCCTTCGAGCCGGGGCTGGCCGGGTGGCGGAACGGTGCGCAGGAAGCCGGAGACGTAGCCCGCAGGAATGCCGACACCGCGCAGGCCGGCGATCATGACATGCACGAAATCCTGGCAGACCCCCTTGCGCAGGTTGAAGGCTTCGAGCGGGCTGGTGTCGACATTGGTCGACTGGCGGTCGTAGGCGAAGTCGCGGTGGATCGAGAGGCAGAGATCCATGGCCGCGGCCCGCACCGAAACAGTGCGCTCGAGGCTTTGGCGTGCGTAGCGGGTGATGGGATCCGACAGCGCTATGCGCGGCGACGGCGCGATGAAGTGATGGGGCGAACCGCCGTCGACGGACCAGTAGCCGTGCAGCTCGCGCTGCAAGGTCTCGAGATCGGGCGAGATGTCGGCGACGGGGGTGGCCTCCTCGACGTCGACGCGGGCGCCCAGCCGAACGTCGAGCCGATCGTGATTGCCGTCATAGGAGATGGTGGTGACGAGGTTGCCGAAGAAATCGACGAAGGTGGTTTCGGCATCGGGCGGCGGATCGAAGTAAAGTGCCGAGGCGATAACGCGCTGCCGGCCGGGAAGCGAAGCCGGAACGACGCGCACGAGGTGCCGGTCGCCATGAACGACGCTCTTGTAGTCGTAATGGAGGTCGAGGCGAACGTCGTAGAGCATGGCCGCTACACGAAGTATGCGTCGGCGATCAGCCCGGCCAGGCGGGCGATGCCGGCGCTCAGTTCGGCGAGCCGTGCGGTCGTCATGTCCTCCGGGTTGGCCACACGAAGTGCGGTGTGAAGCTCGAGCGCCGCGCGGCCGGCGACCGAAAGCTGGCCGTCCTCGATGCCGCCGGGCAGTCTTTCGATCTGCTCCCTGAGCTCGGCCACCTGGAACTGGACCGAGCGTGGGTTGAGCGGATCGAGCACCAGCAGGTCGATGTAGGAGTTGCTGCCGCTCGCGACATTGTAGCGGCGACGATGGGTCATGACGCTGTCGCCGATCTCGAGCAGCATGTCGAGCGCGCCGTCGGGCGCGTCGTCGCGCGTGAGCCAGCGCGTGATGCCGGCGATCTGGATGCCGCGCTCGAGACGCCGGCCGATCTCGAGGAAGCGCCAGCCGGCGAAGCGATACATGTTCTCGTGCACCAAGCCGGAGAAGCCGGCCAGCTTGCGCAACAGCACTGTCATGGCCCGGGTGGCGTCATCGCCGGGCTGGACGCGGGCGGCAAAATTGCGCGCCGTCTTGCGCAGGTCGGTCAGGGCCAGCCAGCCGTCGGGCGAGAACCGGTCGCGAATCTGGCCGGCGGAGTGGACGGCGCTCTCGATGGCGCGCAACAGGCCTTGGGGGACCGCCTCGGAGGCATCGACCTCGATGGCGGACAGATAAGTGCGCGTGTCGGCAAGGAGCGGAAGATCAGGGTTGGAGACTTCGGCGAGGCGGGCATTGTAGGCGCGCAGGATCCGGATCGTGGCTTCGCAGCGCTCGGCGTAGCGGCCGAGCCAGATCAAGTTGTCGGCGGCGCGACTGGGCAGCGAGCCCGCGGAGTTGCGGACGAGCTTTTCGCCATCTCCGGAGAGGAGGGAGACGCGTTCGACGGGTTTCGAGCTCACCACCCAGACGTCGGCCGCCTGGCCGCCGTGCTGCATGGCGATGGCGCTGTTGTCGAGGGTGAAGCCGACGCGGGCAAAGCCACCGGGCATGATGGTCCAGCCGCCAGAGGTCCGGGCGGCATAGACGCGCAGCGTTATGGGACGGGGTTCCAGCCGGCCCCCGACGTAAACCGGCGCGGTCGAGAGCTGAACCGGCTCCTGGCCGACCCAGGCGCTGCCTTCAGCAACCACCCGGTTGCGCAAGGCGGCTCGGGCGTCAGGGTCGAGCGTACCGCCGAGCAAGGTGTGCTCGCGGTCCTCGATCTGCAGCGCGGTCGAGAAGGCGGGGCCGATCATCATGCGCTCGAAATTGTCGAGCACGTGCTGGCGCTCGGCCGGCTGTCCGCACCACCAGGTCGCAATCGTGGGGAGCTCCAGGGGCGCGCCAAGCAGGGCCTGGCTCAGTCCGGGCATGAACGCGGCGAAGGCACGGGTTTCGAGGATGCCCGAGCCGATGGCATTGACCATCGAGATGGAGCCCTGGCGCAATGCCTCGGTCATGCCGGGGGTGCCGATGCGGGAATCATAACGGAGTTCCAGCGGATCGGTGAAGCTCGAATCCATGCGGCGCCAGAGCACGCTGACCGGGTGCAATCCGGAGACGGTGCGCACCATCACCTGGCCATTCTGGACAACGAGGTCCTCGCCTTCGAGGAGCATGAAGCCGAGATAGCGGGCGATATAGGCGTGCTCGAAATAGGTTTCGTTGTGCTGGCCGGGAGTGAGGATACCGACGCGACCCTCGTTGCGCCGGGCCTCGCCGTTCAGCGCGTCGCGGAAATCGCGGAAAAAGCCGGCGAGGCGATGCACCTGCATGCGGCCGTAGATGTCGGAGAGGGCGCGGGTGGTGGCGACGCGGTTCTCGAGGGCGAAGCCGGCGCCGGAGGGCGCCTGGGTGCGATCGCCCAGGACCCACCAGGCGCCATCGGGACCGCGGCCGAGCTCGAAGGCGCAGAAGTGGAGGTAGTGGCCGCTCGCGGGCTTGATGCCGACCACCGGGCGAAGGAATTCGGGGCTGCGCGCGATCAGTTCGGGCGGCAGGACACCGCGAGCGACGAGCTGGTTCTCGCCGTAGATATCAGCCATCAGCTGTTCGAGCAGCTCGGCGCGCTGCGTCAGGCCGCGTGCGATGAGCGCCCAATCGGCTTCGTCGATGATGAGCGGGACATGGGCGAGGGGCCAGGCGCGTTCCTTGCCGGCCGCGCCATCGTACTTGCGGTAAAAGACGCCCGCGTCGCGCAAATACTGGTCGGCGCGCTCGAAACGGGCGGCGAGGCCTTGCGGGCCGAGGACATCGCAGGCCTCGAGCAGCTCGGTCCAGCTGCGGCGAACGCGGCCCTGGGGGTCGATCATCTCGTCGGGAACGCCGGGAAGCGGCTGGTAGGCCGCGGCGAGCCCCGGTCCCGAGCCGGTGCGGTGAGGCTGCGTGTTTGTGCTCATCGCGCGTAGCGCTAGCGCAAGTGCAAGGAATCGCAAGCTGTTTGTCGCCGGAATGGCCAAGAGACGGGGGCCCAGCGGCAAACGGGCGGTCGCAGCAGGGGCTTGAAATCGGGCAAGTGGCAGCCTCATGTCAGCGGCAATGAGGGCCGGATGAGCGAAACGCCAAGACATCCCGCGATCGTCGCGCTGCGTGCGATCGGCCGCTTCATCGCGGCAGTGGTGATCATCGGCTATGCGGTGCTCGACGCGGTGCTGTTCCCGCTGTTCCGGCCGCTGGTGCGCTATCTCAGCACGCATCCGGTGTTCACGACCGCCAACCAGCTTCTCCTGAAGCTGCCCCCCTATGTGGTGCTGCTCATCCTTGCGGTACCGTTCGTGGTGCTGGAGCCGCTCAAGGTGTTCGCGCTCTACTGGTTCGCGCTCGGGCACTTCATCCAGGGCGGCGCACTGCTGGTGATGGCGCATGCGCTGTCGATACTGACGCTCGAGCGGCTCTATCAGGCGGGGCGGCCCCAGCTGTTCAAGATCGGCTGGTTTGCGCGGATCATGGGCTGGATCGAGCGGCTGACCGAAAAGGTCCTGGGCAAGGTGCGGGCGACGGCCGCCTGGCAGTGGTCGGCGCGACTGCTGAGCGATATCCGCGCCTGGTTTCGCGGCCTGATACAGTCGGTGCGGTGAGGTGGCGTTCCGAATGCTCCATTCCAAGGTATGGATGGGGGCGGGGGCCGGGGGGACCTCGGTCTCATGTTCTTCCGGATGAAGTAGATGACCATCGCCGTCGCACTGCAGCACGTCTCCCGCCTGTTCGGCACGGTAAAGGCCATGGATGACGTGAACCTCGAGATCGGAGGCGGGGAATTCTTCGCCATCCTCGGGCCGTCGGGCTCGGGCAAAACGACCTGCCTCAGGTTGATCGGGGGCTTTGAGCTACCGGATGCGGGGCACATCGAGATTTTCGGCGAGCGGGTGGAAAACGTTCCGGCCTACCGGCGCAGCGTCAACACGGTGTTCCCGGACTATGCGCTCTTCCCGCACCTCAACGTGCTCGACAATGTGGCGTTTTCGCTGATGCTGCGGAAGGTGCCGCGCAAGGAGCGCTACCGGCAGGCGGAGGCGGCGCTCGAGATGGTGCGGCTCGCCGGGCACGGCACGCGCCGGCCGTCCGAGCTCTCCGGCGGACAGCGGCAGCGCGTGGCCCTCGCTCGCGCCATCGTCAACAAGCCGAAAGTGCTGCTGCTCGACGAGCCGCTGGGGGCGCTCGACCTCAAGCTGCGAGAGTCGATGCAGGAGGAGCTCAAGGCGTTGCAGAAGACACTCGGCATCACCTTCATCTTTGTGACGCACGACCAAAGCGAGGCGCTGAGCATGGCCGACCGGGTGGCGGTGTTCAACGGCGGGCAGGTGCAGCAGATCGGCACGCCCGAGGAGGTGTACAAGCGGCCGGTGTCGCGGTTCGTCGCCGACTTCGTCGGGTCGTCGAACGTGCTGGCGCCGGAGTTCGTGTACTGGATCACCGGTGAAAGGCGCTGGGCCTCGCTCCGGCCTGAGGCGATTCACGTGATGGCCGCAGGGACAAGTGCATCGCGCATGACGGGGACCATCGTGTCGCGCTCCTATCTCGGGCCGGTGATCCGGCTGGCGATCGATCTCAACGGAACGATGCTCCATGCATCGGTGCCCTCGGGCGAGGCGTTGCCGGGCGAGGGCGCGCGGGTGGCGCTGGGCTTTGCCAAAGACGCCATTCACATGATGGAGCCGGCCGATGAGCCGGCCTCCGCCGAGGCGTAGCGCACCTGGGCGTAGAGGCTGCGATCAATCACGGCTGAGCGCGTCGATCGCCTGCCGCTGCTCCAGCATCTTCAGGAAGACGCGGTAGTCGCGATCGTAACGCGCGCGCACGGCCGGGTCGGGGCGGCGGGCTCGGCCGCCCTGCTGCATCGCCATGGCGGCAGCGTTGAGCGTGCCATACAGGCCGGCGGCGGTGGCGGCGACCATGGCGGTGCCGAGCAGCGTGGCATTTTCGCTGGCCGGCTCGACGACGGTGCAGCCGGTGGCGTCGGCGTAGAGCTCCATCAGCAGCGGATTGTGGGTGTGGCCGCCGGTGATGTGCAACGTGCCGATGGCGTAGCCGTGGGCATTGAGAGTCTCGAGGATGTGGCGGACGCCCAGCACGATGGCAACCGCGGTACGCCAGTAGAGGCGGCAGAGACTGTCGAAATCGCTGTCGAGGGTGAGGCCCGAGATGACCCCGAGCGCATTGGGGTCGGCGAGCGGCGAGCGGTTGCCATGGAAGTCGGGCAGGACGTTGAGGCGCGGCGACAGGTCGGGCTCGGTGCGACGCAGCTCCTGCACACGATCGAAAATCCGCTGATGCATTTCGGGCGTGGGTTCGCCGCCGGCGCCGTGCCAGCGGATGATGTGATCGAGCAGCGCGCCAGTCGCGGACTGGCCGGCCTCGTTGAGCCAGGCATCGGGCAGCACGGCACCCTCGTATGGTCCCCAGACGCCGCGGATCGGCCGCGGATCGGACGACAGTGCCATGACGCAACTCGAGGTGCCGGCGATAAGCGCCAGGTGGCGGTGGACGGATCCCGGGTCTCCGGCATAGGCCCCCAGCGCGCCGAGGGCACCGGCATGCGCATCGATGAGCCCGAGGCCGACACGGCAGCGGGTGGTGAGGCCGAGCTCGCCTGCCGCGGCTTGGCCGAGCGGGCCGAGGTCGGTGCCGATGGGGCTGGCCTGGTCGGGCAGGCCGCCGCGTTCGAGCATGTCGGCCAGCCCCACCTGCGCCAGGAAGTCCGGCTGCCAGCCGCCTTCACCGCCGATCCAGGTCCATTTGCAGGTGAGGGTGCATTGCGAGCGGGCGCGCGAGCCCGAGGCACGCCAGGTCAGGTAGTCGGCGAGGTCGAAGAAGTGGCCGGCGCGGGCCCAGGTCTCGGGCCGGTGCCGCTTGAGCCACATGAGCTTGGGCACTTCCATTTCCGGCGACATGACGCCGCCAATGGAATCGAGCACGGCGTGGTTGGTGCCGGTACATTCGGCGGCCTGCTCCAACGCCCGGTGGTCGAGCCAGACGATGGTGTCCCAACGGGCGTCGCCGTCACCAACCGGCAGTGGAGCGCCGTTTCGGTCGCGGACGACGAGCGAGCAGGTGGCGTCGAAACTGATGCCGACGACGTCGCCGGGTTTCGCGCCCGCAGTGCTCATGGCGGCACGGACCGCGACACAGACGGCGTGCCAGATCTGATCGCTGTCGTGCTCGGCGTGATTGGCGTCGGTGCGACGCATGTCGATCGGCTGCTCCGCCCGGCCGAGCAGAGTTCCGGTCGCACCGACCACACCAGCCCGGGCGCTGCCCGTGCCGACATCAACCGCCACCAACAAATCTCGCATCCGGCCGTTGGTCCTCCCCTCGAGCTGTTCTAGCAGCGCGGGCAACTCCCGCATATCCGAGAGGATGGCATCGGGGCTGAGGGCCGCGATGGTGCCGGCGAGCCCGGACGGGCCGATATGGCCACCGCCGGTAAAGGCGGCGACGCGCATGCCCGCCTTCTTGGCGGCAATGATGCCGGCGGGGCTGTCTTCGACCACCAGGCACTCGGCCGGTGTGGCGCCCATGTCCTCGGCCGCCTTGAGGAAAAGGTCGGGGGCCGGCTTGCCGCGGGCGACCATCGCGGCCGAGAAGATGCGCGGATGGAACCGCTTGCTGAGGCCGGTCACCTCGAGGCTGGTGCGAATGCGCTCCATCTGGCTCGACGAGGCGACGCAGAACGGCCGGCCGAGTGCGGGCAACATGTCGAGCAGGCCTGCCATCGGCTTCAGCTCGCGGCGATAGGTCTCGTAAAGGTCGAGCCGCATGGCCTCGATGGCGGCGTCGTCGAGGCGCAGGCCGTGCAGATCGTCGAGGCTCTGCGCGATCGTGGAGAAGCTGCGCCCGAGGTAGTTGCGGAAACCGGTTTCGGTCGAGACATCGAGGCCGGCGGTCGCGAGGGCGCGCAGCAAAACACGCATCGCGAGCGGTTCGCTGTCGACGAGGACGCCATCGCAGTCGAAGATGATCAGGCGGATGGGAGGGGCAGTGGAGGCAGGCATGTCAGGCGCAGCCTATCACCGGGTCAATCCCGCGACAGCGGGAACCTCGGTTTTTCCGGCAGCATCGCAAAGCGAGGCCCCCGCTGTCGCGGTGATAACTCAGTTGCTAGAGGCGATCATTGAGATAGGCCTCGAGCGTCGCCTTGGTGCCGATGGACCAGATGGTGTCGAGGGCATGCGAGAAGGCGGTGACGTATGCAGGTTCACGCGCCAGGTCGCCGAAAATGTCAGTCATGCCGAGCCAGGCCTTCGGGTCGGCCCTGGCGCGGCGGGCCTCCTGGTTCAGGCGGTTCCAGCTCGGATCGTTGGGCGGGATGACCTTGCCGCTGTCGGTTTCGCCATAGCAGTAGCGGCACCAGAAGGCGGAGACGAGCGCGAGGCCGGTGACGGACTGGCCGGCCTTCAGACGGTCGGCCGCCGAGGGCAGGATGAATTTCGGTTGCCGGTTGGAGCCGTCGAGGCAAAGCCGGGTGACGGTGTCGCCGATCTTGGGGTTAGAGAAGCGGCGCTCGATCAGCTCGTAGTAGTCGGTGAGGCTGGTGTCGGGCACCGGCGGCACGATCGGGATGATCTCCTCGCGCTCGAGCTTTTCGAGGAAGCCGCGGATCAGCGGATGGGCCATGGCCTCGTGCACGAAGTGGATGTCCAGCAGACCCGCCGGGTAGGCGATCGCCGCGTGCCCGCCGTTGAGGATGCGGATCTTCATGTGTTCGAAGGGCGAGACATCCTTGACGAACTGCACGCCGACCTGTTCGAGCCCTGGGCGGCCGGCCGGGAAATTGTCCTCGAGCACCCACTGTCGGAAATTCTCGCAGAAGACGGGCCAGTTGTCGGCGATGCCATAGTCTTTCGCGAGCAACTCGCGTTCGCGGTCGGTGGTCGCCGGGGTGATGCGGTCGACCATACCGTTGGGGAAGGCGACGTTGGTCCTGACCCAGCCGGCAAATTCGTGGTCGAACAACTCGGCGAGGCCGACGACGGCATTCTGCGTCACGTGGCCGTTGCCGGGGATGTTGTCGCAACTCATCACAGTGAAGGGCCGGATGCCGGCATCGCGGCGGCGTTTCAGGCCGGCGAGGATGAGGCCGAAAGCGGTCTTTGGCGCAGCAAGCCGGTCCTTGGCGTCGGCGGCGATGTCGGGGTGAGTGGGGTCGAAGCGCTGGGTGGCGGGGTCGATGTAGTAGCCGCCTTCGGTGATGGTCAGCGACACGATACGGATCGCCGGGTCGGCGAGGCGGGCGATGGTGGCGGCGGCGTCGCCGACCCTGAGGTGGTCGATCATCGGCGCGGTGACCCGCGCGTGCGAGGCTGCAGCCTCCTGCTCGACCACGGTGGTCAGCCAGTCCTGCGCCATCAGCTTCTGCCGCATGGCCTCGTCGGCCGGCCGGACGCCGACGCCGACGAGCGCCCAGTCATGGTCACGTCCCAGATTGAACAGATCGTCGAGATAGACCGCCTGGTGAGCGCGGTGGAAGTTGCCGACGCCGATATGCACGATGCCGGCGGTGAGCGACCTCGGATCATAGGAGGGGACGGCGGCGGTCTCGCTCAACTCCTTGAACGCGCTACGGCTCAGCTCGATCGGCATGGTAGGCCTCCTTACGCGGCGGCCAGCGAACGGCCGTCCTTGTCGAAACGATAGATGCGCTGCGGATCCGGCGTGAGCCAAACCGTATCGCCATGATGCAACTGCTTTTCGCCCTCGGCGCGGACCGTCATCAGGCCGAGGCCGTCGACATTGACGTGGAGGAACGTGTCGGAGCCCAGATGCTCGGCAACGCCGACGGTGCCGTGCCAGCTGCCCGAGGTGGTCGAGACCGAGATGTGCTCGGGCCGGACGCCGGCCGATGCGGCGTTGTACTTGGCGGCCTCGGGGCCATCGATGAAGTTCATCTTGGGCGAGCCGATGAAGCCGGCAACGAAGCGGTTGGCAGGGCGGCGGTAAAGCTCCATGGGCGTGCCGAACTGCTCGACGTTGCCGGCGTTCAGGACGACGATACGGTCGGCCATGGTCATGGCCTCGACCTGGTCGTGCGTGACGTAGACCATGGTGGTCTTGAGCTGCTGGTGGAGCTCGGAGATTTCGAGCCGCATGTTGACGCGCAGCGCCGCATCGAGGTTGCTGAGGGGCTCGTCGAAGAGGAACGCCTTGGGCTGACGCACGATGGCGCGGCCGATGGCGACGCGCTGGCGCTGGCCGCCCGACAGGTTGCGGGGCCGACGATCCAGGTAGTTGGTCAGATTGAGGACCGCCGCGGCTTCCTTCACCTTGCTCTCGATGGAAACCTTGTCCATGCCCGCCATCTTGAGGGGGAAGCCGATATTCTGGGCGACGGTCATGTGCGGATAGAGCGCGTAGGACTGGAACACCATCGCAAGCTGGCGCTTGGCGGGCGGGGCGGCAGTCATGTCCTGGCCATCGAGCAGGATCTGGCCCGAGGTGGTGTCCTCGAGACCGGCGATCAAACGCAGCAGCGTGGACTTGCCGCAGCCCGAGGGACCGACGAAGACCACGAACTCGCCGTCCTTGATCTCGAGGCTGGCATCGGGGATCACCGCGTGGGTGCCGAAGGACTTGTTGACGTGCTGAAGCTGGATCGAACCCATTCTATGTCTCCCCCTATTTCACGGCGCCAAAGGTCAGGCCGCGCACGAGCTGCCGCTGGCTGATCCAGCCGAGCACCAGGATGGGTGCGATGGCGAGCGTCGATGCGGCGCTGAGCTTGGCCCAGAACAGCCCTTCGGGGCTGGAGTAGGATGCGATGAAGGCGGTGAGCGGTGCGGCGTTGATGGTGGTGAGGTTCAACGTCCAGAACGCCTCGTTCCACGCCAGGATGATGTTGAGCAGCATGGTCGAGGCGATGCCGGGCACTGCCATCGGCACGAGCACATAGACCAGCTCCTTGCCCAGGGTCGCGCCGTCCATGCGGGCGGCCTCGAGGATGTCGACCGGGATTTCCTTGAAGTAGGTGTAGAGCATCCACACCACGATCGGCAGGTTCATCAGCATCAGGATGGTCATGATGCCCCAAACGTTGTCGAGAAGGCCCAGCGTCTTGAAGATCAGGTAGATCGGCACCAGCACGCCGACGGCCGGCATCATCTTGGTGGAGAGCATCCACATCATCAGGTCACGTGTCCTCGACGTGGGCGCGAAGGCCATCGACCAGGCGGCGGGAATCGAGAACAGCAGCGCCAGGATGGTCGAACCGATGGAGATGATCACCGAGTTGAAGAAGTGGTGGAAGTAGTCCGACCGGCTCTGCACCTCGAAGTAGCTGTCGATGGTCCACGGCGTCGAAAAGAAGTGCGACAGGTTGATCGCATCGCCTTCCGACTTGAAGCTGGTTAGGATCGTCCACAGGATCGGAAAGAAGATGACCAGCGCGACGATCCAGGCGGCGGCGGTCACGGTAATCTTGCGTTGAATGGTTGCTTCGCGTGCCATGGCGTTCCCCTCACGCGTCCAGATTCTTGCCGACGATGCGGATCAGGAAGATCGCCACGATGTTGGCGAGGATCACCGCGATCACACCTCCGGCCGATGCGCCCCCGACGTCGTAGTTGAGCAGCGCCTGCACGTAGATGAGATAAGGCAGGTTGGTGGAGGCCGAGCCCGGACCGCCCTGCGTGGTGACGAAGATTTCTGCGAAGATGCCGAGCAGGAAGATCGTCTCGATCAGGATGACGACGGTCACGGCGCGGGCGAGGTGCGGCAGGATGATGTAGATGAAGCGGTTGAGGAAGTTGGCGCCGTCCATCTCGGAGGCTTCCTTCTGGTCTTCGTCGAGCGACTGCAGGGCAGTCAACAGGATCAGCGTCGCAAACGGCAGCCACTCCCAGGCCGTGATGATCGTTACCGAAAACAGCGGGTAGTCGGTCAGCCAGGCCACAGGCCGCATGCCGAAGGCCGACCAGATGCCGGCGAGAATGCCGTATTGCGGGTGCATCAGCATGTTCTTCCACACCAGCGCCGAAACCGTCGGCATGACGAAGAACGGAGCGATGACCAGAAGGCGCACGATGCCCTGGCCCCACACGGGCTGATCGAGCAACAGTGCCAGCAGGATGCCGCCGACCACGGTGATGACGAGCACGCCCACGACCAGGATCAGCGTGTTGCCGATCGCCTGGGCAAAGGCCGGGTCGGTCAGGAAGTAGTAGTAGTTGCGAAACCAGACGAAGCCGCCGCGGTCCGGGTGCAGCAGGTTGTAGCGCTGCAGCGAATACCACAGTGTCAGGAGCAGCGGGACGAGCATCCAGACGAACAGGATGATGACCGACGGTGCCACCATGAAGCGCGCAAGGGTGCGCGTTTGACGGGTAGCCATGGCGTTTCCCTCCCCGATAACGCCGCGCAGCCGAGCTGCAACAAATCGATAGACGCCTTCGCAGTCCTCTCACTGCGCCCGCTGTTGGGGCTGTCCGGCTAGAGGGACCGGGCAGCCCCGACCTGCGGGGAGGTCAACCCGGCGGATGGCGCTGGCCTTGGACCAGCGTCACCCGCCAAGCCGGATCAGAGATACCCCGCCTTCTGCATTTCGCGGGTCGTGGTGTCCTGCGCCTGCTTGAGGGCGTCGTCGACCGAGATCTGGCCGGCGACGGCAGCCGAGAAGATCTGCCCCACGTCGGTGCCCAGGCCCTCGAACTCGGGGATGGCCACGAACTGCACGCCGACATAGGGGACCGGTTTGACGGTCGGATGCTGCGGGTCGGCCGCGTTGATCGAGTCGAGCGTCATCTTGGCGAAGGGTGCGGCCTTCTGATAGTCGGGATTGTTGTAGAGTGACGTTCTGGTGCCCGGAGGCACGTTGGCCCAGCCTTCCTTGCTGGCGACGAGGTCGAGATAGTGCTTGCCGGTTGCCCAGGCGATGAACTTCTCGGCCGCATCGACCTTCTGGCTCGAGGCCGGAATGGCCAGCGCCCACGACCACAGCCAGTTTCCGCGCTTGCCCAGGCCCTTGTCGGGGGCGAGTGCGAAGCCGACCTTGTCGGCGACGGTCGAGGCCTTCGGGTCAGTCACGAACGAGGCGGCAACAGTGGCATCGATCCACATGCCGCACTTGCCCTGCTGGAAGAGGGCCAGGTTCTCGTTGAAGCCGTTGTTCGATGCCCCATCAGGGCCATCGGCCTTCATCATGTCGACGTAGAATTGCAGCGTGTCCTTCCATTCCGGCTGGTCGAACTGCGCATTCCACTTCTCGTCGAACCAGCGGGCGCCGAAGGAGTTGGACATGGCCGTCAGGAAGGCCATGTTCTCGCCCCAGCCGGCCTTGCCGCGCAGGCAGATGCCGTAGACGCCGTTCGCCTTGTCGGTCATCTTGTCGGCCGCCTGCTTGATGAAATCCCAGGTCGGCTTGTCAGGCATCTTCAGCCCCGCCTTGTCCATGAGGTCCTTGCGGTACATGGTGTAGGAACTCTCGCCGTAGAAAGGCGCGGCATAGAGCTTGCCATCGGCGGAAAGGCCGCTGCGGATCGCCGGCAGGAGATCGTCGAC
>JBQCIY010000057.1:0-18628 GCA_051953275.1 Devosia sp.
TTGAAGGACGTCACCGAACGCATAGTCATAGAACCTTATTTCACGGAACCGGTCAGTCCTTCGACGAACTGACGCTGAAGGACGAAGAAGATGATCAGGGTGGGCAGCGTCGCGAGCACGGTGCCGAACAGGATCATGCCGTAGTCGGGCGTGTAGGCCGAGGTCAGGGCCGAGACGACCAGCGTCACGGTCTTGTTCTCGGGCGTGCTCAGGACGATCAGCGGCCAGAGGTAGTTGTTCCAGTTGGCGAGGAACACGATGATGGTCGCGGCCGCATAGGTCGAGCGCATCACCGGCATGTAGATGTAGAGGAAAATCTGCCATTCCTTGAGGCCGTCGACGCGGGCCGCGTCGCGCAGCTCGGAGGGGAACGCCTTGGTCGCCTGCCGGAAGTAAAAGATGATGAAGATCGACGCGATCGAGGGCAGGATCACCGCGAGGAAGGTGTTGGTGATGTGCGCCGACGCGATCATCACGAACAGCGGCACCATCAGCGCCGAGAACGGGATCGACAGCAGCAGCAGCATGAAGGCGAAGATGTGCTCGCGGAAGCGCGAGCGAAACATCTCGAAGGCGTAACCGGCGAGCGAGGAAACCGCGAGCGTCAGTACCGTGCCCAGCACCGCGATCAGGGTCGAGTTGAAGAAGACGCGCGGCACGTCGACCGTGGAAAAGAAGGTCGCGATATTGGCGAACAGGTTGAGGCCCGGGGTCGGCTTGCCGATCACGATATCGGCCGACTTGTTGGTGGCGCCGACGATCATCCAGTAGAACGGGAACACGGAGAGGAACGCGGCGACGCTGAGCAGCACATAGACGATGCCGCGGCGGACAAGGAACGCCGGGTTCATGCTGACGGCCTGCGATCGCGAGCGATGAAGAACTGGATCGCGCTCAGGATACCGACGATCACCACGATGACCCATGAAACGGTGGCCGAATAGCCGAAGCTGGGCATGAACTTGAACGTCAGGTTGTAGATGTAGAGCGCGATGGTCAGCGTCGAATCAGACGGGCCGCCGGTGCCATTGGTGAGGTTGTAGACCTCGTCGAAGAGCTGCAGCGTGCCGATCGTCGAGATGATGGTGGTGAACAGGATCACCGGCTTCAGCATCGGGATGGTGATGTTGGTGAAGCGGGCCCATGCCGGGACGCCGTCGATGCGCGCAGCTTCATAGATCGAGCGATCGATGTTCTGCAGCGCCGCGAGGTAGAACACCATGTTATAGCCGGTCCAGCGCCAGGTGATGGCGATGATGATCAGCACCTTGGCCCAGAACGGATCCTGCAGCCACGGGATCGGGTCGGAGATGATGTGCAGGAGCTGCAGGCCCTTGTTGACCACGCCGTCGGTCGCGAACATCGACTTGAACAGGGTCGAATAGGCGATCAGCGAGGTGACGCACGGCAGGAAGATCGCAGTCCGGAACAGCGCACGGAAGCGCAGCGTGTTGTCGTTGAGCGCGTTGGCGAACACCAGCGCCAGAAAGATCATGATCGGGACCTGCACCACAAAGAAGATGCAGGTGTTGCTGAGGGCCCTGAGGAACACCGGGTCCTTGGTGAGGCGGATGATGTTGGCCCAGCCGCCGAAGCTGAAGTTCATGCCCTTGCCGACCTGGACGCTCATCCACAGCGACCAGATGATCGGGTAGATCATGAAGATGCCGAGCAGGATGAGCGCCGGAGCGATGAACAGCCAGCCACTGATCCGTTCGCCGCGACCCAGATGAGATGGTGCAGCGAAGCGCCAGCGCGGCGCGACAGCGCCTTCCGTCTGTGTCTGAGCCATGGCCGGTCCCCTCGCTTGCCTGCCGTGCGGTCCACCCTAACCCCACGCCGCTCCACAGGCCACGCGAGAGAGGCGCATCACGCGCTCGTGCGTGGTCGCCGGGAGGAGGAAGGCGCGGACGCGTGGCCCGCGCCTTCGGAAGCTTTACTGGATCTGCTGCTGGGCCTGGTCGTTGATGGCCTTGAGCGCATCATCGACACTGCCGCCCTTGGCGATCGCGGGGAGCTGGGCGAGCACGGCCTGGTCCACTTCGGCGGTATAGGTGCCGTACTGGATGCCCGGGATCTTGCCCTGCCAATCCGAGAAGTTCTTCCACACCGGCTGGTTGCCGAAGAAGGCGTCGGACGACTTGTAGGCGTCGCCGTCGACCGCCGGCATCCAGGCGCTGAAGGCGCCCTGCCCGGTCAGAATCTTCTGGTAGAAGTCCTTGTCGCCGGCCCAGATCGTCTTGAGGAAGTCGATCGCGGCATCCTTGGCCGGAGCCGAGGTCAGCACGTACCAGCTCGAGCCGCCTTCGCTCGAATAGTTCGTCGCGCCGTCAACGCCTGCGAGCTTCGGAATGGGCGCGACGCCCCACTTGCCCGACTGGTCGGGCTGCGACTTGACGGTGCCGGTCATCCAGACGCCGTCGATGGTGCCGACCGTCTGGCCCGAGGTGAACGCGCCGGTGTAATCGGTCCAGCCGGACACGGTCTTGACGACGTCGGCCTGCATCAGCTTGGCGTAGGTCTCGAGCGCCGCCTTCAGCGGGGCGTTGTCGAGGATGTTGAGCGAGCCGTCGGCGTTGAAGTACCACTTGCCCGCGGACTGCATCATGATGCGGATGATGCCATCGCCGGTTGAATCCCACGAGATCATGTCGTGGCCGGTCTTGGCCTTCACGTCCTTGGCGATCGAGATGAACTTGTCCCAGTCGATGCCCTGCAGGTCGGCATCCTTGTAGCCGGCCGCCGCGAGATAGTCGGCGCGGTAGAAGAAGCCCGTCACGCCCGAGTCGAAGGGCAGCGAGTACGACTTGCCGTTGAGGGTCGCGGGCGCGACCTTGTACTGGGCGAACTGGGACATATCGATGCTGTCGCCGAGCGGCACGAAGGCCCCGGGGAACGACTGCAGGTATTTCTGCGCGACGTCGTCCTCGATGAGCACGATGTCGGGCAGGCCATCGGTGTTGTTGGCGAGCAGCTGCGTCTGCAGCTTATCGCGGATGTCCTGCTGCGCCATGCTGTCGTTGATGGCGATGGTCACATCGGGATGGGTCTTGTTGTAGTCGGCGGCAGCCGCACGCATGGCGGCGCCGTTGAAGTTGGTGTCCCAGCACCAGACGTTGACCGTCGTCGCAGCCAGGGCTGCAGACGCGGTGATGATGCTGATGCCCGCCACGGCAATGCCGAGCGCGCTGCGCCAACCGGCGAAGCTTTTCATGTAGTCCTCCCTGTCGAGGCGCAGGTCCTCCCTGCCTCGTGCGGGTAGTGTTAGCGGGCGCTCCGCCACCGCGCAATATTTTCAGTAAATATTTATGTCAGTGTTTCAGACGCATTCGGTGCCCGGGTGCTGCCACGCCAGATAATCCGGGTGGCGAGCGTCATGCGCTTGGCCAGCTCGCGGCCGCTCATGCGCTCGAGCAACAGTTCGACGGCCGCCTCGCCGATCTCTTCGGCCGGCAGGTGGATGGTGGTCAGCGGCGGATTGAGAAACTGCGCGACCGAGATGTCGTTGAAGCTCGCAATCGCCACATCGTCCGGGATACTGAGACCGCGCTCGTGAGCCGCCCGATAGACCCCGACGGCCATGTTGTCGTTGCAGGTCACGATCGCGTCGGGACGGTGCTTCGCCGAGAGCAACGGCTGCGCCACGTTGTAGCCGGTCTGCTCGGTATTGCGCTCGATCGGCCGGCCGGTGGCGCAGATCGCCGGATCGAACCCGCCATGTTCCCTGACCCAGCCGATATAGGCGCGGCAGCGGACCTCGGAATATCGATCCTCGCAGCCCTCCTCGGTCCAGCCGGCGAAGCCGATCCGCCGATAGCCCGCCGCGTACAACGCCTCGAGCAGCTTGCGCATGGCGAGGCCGAGATCGGCGTTGATGCTGTCATATTCGTCGGTCGGCGGCGCGAAATCGGCAAACACGACATTGCGGTTGTGCCGGGTGAGCCAGGCGATCTCGCTGTCGCTGTGATTGCCGATGGCGATGACGCCCGAGGCGCCCTGCAGCATGGCCGCATCCGGCATGGAGTCGGTGTGGTAGACTTTCACCGTCTCGATCTTCAGGGCCTGGCAACGGCTTTCGATGCCAAGCCGCAATGCCACATAGTATGGATCGATGAACTCCTGCTCCGGCCGCAGGAAGTGCACCAGCGCCACCTTGCTCAGGCCCTGCTGGGCGGCACGGTTTCGGGCCCGCGGCGTGGCGTAGTTCATCGCCTCTGCGGTCTCGATGATCGCCTGCCGCTTCTGCGGCGTCACCGACAGCGTCTGGTCGAAGTTCAGCACACGTGAGACCGTGGCGGTCGAGACGCCTACCGCTTGCGCAATTTCCTTGAGAGTGACCATCTGGATGAGCCCGGAAGCGTTTCGAATAAGCCCGTCCCGGTATCGGGGCAAGGAAATTTACTAAATAATCGCTGAGATCGGGATCCCCGGCCCTGCGTGTCGCGTCAGGCCTGTGTCGTAGGGTCGCCCACCACCAGATCGGCGGCGGCCGCGGTCAGGTCGAACGCGAGCCCCTCCGGCCGAAACTCGGTCGAAACCTGTCCGCGCGTCTCCGCCTGGAGCACCCGGGAAATGAGGACTGTACCGAAGCCGGTCTGCGACGGCGCCGTCACCGGTGGACCGCCTTTTTCCAGCCAACTGAACTGGAACCTGCCGTCCTCGAGGGCCCATCGCACCTCGATCCGCCCCTCCTCGGTGCTGAGGCCACCATACTTCACGGCGTTGGTAGCGAGCTCGTGCAGCGCCATCGCCAACGCCGAGGCGGCCTTGCTGCGCAGCCGGACCGGTGGTCCTGCCGCATCGATGCGGTCTGCCGCCGTGCCGACAAACGGAGCGATGCTGTCGCGGACCAGGTCGGCGACGTCGCCGGCCAAATCCTCGTGTGCGAGCGACTTGGTATGGACGCGGATGATCGAGCCGATCCGGCTTTCGAAGGTGCGAACCTCCGGCGAGGCATCGGGTCTCGCCAGCGTCTGGCGCGCAATCACCTGGATGATCGCCAGCAGGTTCTTGACCCGGTGCTGGACTTCGCGGGCATAGAGGTCCCGCTGTTCCTCGGCCTGCTTCTGGAGCGCCTCACGCCGGTCGAGATCGTCGAAAAGGTCGTCGACCGACCCGCCGATGACCCCGAACTCGGATGCGTCGGCCGCGAGCCCGGTTCGCGCCAGCCGGTTGCCCGAGCGGCGCGCCGAGATGGCGCGATGGAGCAGGTCGACCGGACGCTGGATGAACACTCCACCGATGACCCAGGCGAGGAGGAACGCGACCCCTGCTCCCGCCAGCGCGATCAGCGAGTTGATGAGCACTGCCTGGTCGATCGGGGCCATCACCGGCCCCTCAGGCAGCTCGAAGACCGTCGCGATCGGCAACCCTGCGGAGACCGGCCGATAGCCGATCACCTGGGGAACTCCCTGCGGATTGTTCATCCGTGTGGTGCCGGGGCTATCAGCATGGATGAAACGCTGGATATAGTCTGGCGCAGCCTGCCCCGGCTGCGCCCCTCCTGCGGGCAGGCTGAGGAGCACGATGCCCGACCGGTCGGTGACGGTCGTGCGCGTGCCCTTGAGGCCCTTGGTGGCGGCTGTCACCTGGTCGACCAGTTCCGCCATGCCGACCTCGAGCAGGATATAGCCCTCGACCTTGCCGTCCGGGCCGGTCTGCGCGAGGCCGATCGGCAGCGCCGGGCCACCGGCGCTCTGGGCGTAGCCGCCGACGACCAGTTGCCCGGGCTTGGCGGCCTTGAGGTCCGCCAGTCCGGCATCGAGCGCCTGGTCCGAAGAGCTGCCCGAATGGCAGTAGACGTGTCCGGCCTCATCGGCGACCGCGATGTCCATGATCGTAACGAGGTCGCGCCGAATGGCATCGGTGTAGCTCTGGCACGTTGCGGCATCGTGGTGCCCGACGATCTCGGAGCGCCCCATCGCGATCATCATGGTGGCGGCAGCGGTCAAGCCGCGCACGACCTCGTTCTGCACCACTTCGGTCATCTTGACGGCATAGGTGTCGACCTCGGCCGAGCGCAGGGCTCGCGACGAGAGGCTGTTGGCGACGACGATCACAAACGCCGGCAGCAGAGCCACCGCAGTCAGCAGCAGCAACCGATGCCGCAGCGTAAAGCGGCTCAGGATACGGCGGCGCCCAGCGGAGGCAGCCGCGTCCGGCGCGGTACGTTCAGCGTTCGACCGATCAGCCATTGAACTCGCCGTTTCCCTTGACCATAACGTGGGCCGCCGGTCCGACGCCACCGCCGGGGTGCAGAAGAGCCTGTGGGCTCGGGCCCCGTCAACCGGGCTGGCGCCGGCCGACCGATACCGCGCCAACCGGAGGCGGCCAGAAGGAGACGACTTGAAGACGCGGGTCCTCTATGTGGAAGACGAAGCCATCCTCGCCATCGCCATGGAAGGCGCCATGTTGGATCATGGCTTCGACGTTCAGCTCGCGCATGACGGGGACGACGGCATTGCCCAGGGACGCGATTTCCAGCCGCAGGTCATCGTCACCGACTACATGATGCCGCGGATCGACGGCCTGACCATGATCCGGGCGCTGCGCGACGCCGGCATCCACGTCCCGGTGATCGTCACGACTGCGGTCCCGGAGGACGACTTCACGCCCGAGCTGCGGCAGCAATTCGATCTCTATCTCGGCAAGCCGTTCACTGAAGAAGAGCTGGTGGCGGCGGTGCATCAACTGGCAGCGGGCGACAATCGGTCCTGACGCGGGCGCCCGATCCGACATTTGGCTCGGTGCGCGACAGAACCACGCGGCTGCTGCCCCCTCCGCGACGTGCGGCCGGCAAATCAGTCGGGAAAATCAGCAGGAAAGCCGAAAACTGGCGGAGAGGAAGGGATTCGAACCCTCGAGACCCTTTAGAGGTCTGCGCCCTTAGCAGGGGCGTGCCTTCGACCACTCGGCCACCTCTCCTACCGAGCGGCCTTAAATCTGGTTTGTGCCGACAAGGCAAGCGCTCAATCCGCCACGGTTGGAACCGGCATCCGGCCCGGTCGGTCACCGTCCCGTCATCGAGCGCGATTCGAACTGAACACCGGCGCCACCTTGCCGCCGGAATGGCGCGGCAGCATCATCTGCCGACATTCGGAGACCTTTCGATGCTTCGGTTGCTCGTTGCGCTCGCCGTCCTCCTCACCCCCCTCCCCGCCGAGGCCATGCAGTTCCGGCTCGTCAAGTCGGACGGGCAGGTCGCCGTGCTCGCGACCGGCGAGATCGTCCCCGGTGATGCCGGCCGGCTGGCGGCGGCGCTGCAGCACGTGCCGCGCGACCGGCATGGGACCAAGGAGCTGCTGATTTCCTCGATCGGCGGCGTGGTCGCCGAGGCCTGGGCGATGGCCGACGTCATCGGTGAGGTCGGCGTCACGACGATCGTGCCGGCCGGCTCGCTCTGTGCGTCGGCCTGTGCCAGCGTGGTGTTCGTCGCCGGCAAGTACCGCACCATCGAGAAGGGCGGGCAGCTCGCCATCCACTCCTGCTTCGACGAACGCAACGGCCGGAAGATCGACGATTGCGACGCCCTCATTTCGGCCCGGGCCGAACAGGAAGGCATCTCCGGCCGGGCGATGATGGCGTTCCAGGAAATGGCGCCGGGGCCGGATTCGGCGATCGTGTTCGACCGGGCCAACGCCGCCTGCTTTGGCCTGACCCGCGCCCCCGGCAAAGCCGCGCTGGGCGACCGCGCACCCTGCATCGTCGCTGCGATGAAGGCCGCCCGGCGTTCCAAGTAGGCCTCCGCGCTGGACTTGCAGCAGATCACCGTGGCGGACGGGGGCTGAAGACGCCGCTGGCCGCTGCCTCACTTCGTGCTAAATCGTGAGGGAAACAGCGCTCCGCCTTAGACGGGGGTAACCGTTGAAGATCCTGGTCGCCGAAGACGACACGCAGTCGGCTGAATTCCTGCGCAAGGGGCTGGTCCAGGAGGGCCACAGCGTCGAATGTGTGTTCGACGGCCGCGATGCGCTGAGCTACTGCCTCTACAACGCGCCCGACATGGTGATCCTCGACCGCATGCTGCCGGGCATGGACGGGCTCACCGTGCTCAAGACCCTGCGGGCCGCCGGGCGCAAGGTGCCCGTGCTGTTCCTGACATCGATGGGCGACGTCGACGATCGCGTCGAAGGCCTGCTCGCCGGAGGCGACGACTACCTGGTCAAGCCCTACCATTTCTCCGAGCTCCTCGCGCGCGTCACCTCGCTGGCGCGGCGGCCTGCCGGCAATGAACAGCCGACGCGACTCGTGGTGCACGATCTCGAGCTGGATCTGCTGAGCCACACCGCCAGGCGCGCCGGCACGGTGATCGATCTCCAGGCCAAAGAGTTCACGCTGCTCGAAGTGCTGATGCGCAACACCGGCCGCATCATCACCAAGACGATGCTGCTCGAGCAGGTGTGGGACTTCAATTTCGACCCCAAGACCACCGTGGTCGAAACCCATATGAGCCGGTTGCGCGCCAAGGTGGACAAGCCCTTCGAGGTGCCGCTGATCCACACGACGCGCAACTCGGGCTATTCCATCCATGCGCCCCGCTAGCCTGTTTTCGGGCGTTGCGTTCCGCTCCGCCCTTCTCTTCCTCTTGGTCTTTGCGGTGGTGCTGACGGTTGCCGGGATCGCCATCCTGCGTACCACCGAAGGCTCGATGACGGACCAGCTGCGGTCATCGATCACCGAGGACTTCGACCTTCTGCGCGACGCCAATGTCACTGGCGGCGAGACGGAGCTCGTCAAGTTTATCAAGGCGGCGGTGGCGACGCGTTCGGACAAGCAGTCGGAGTTCGGGCTGTTCAAGCTTTCGGGGCGCAGGATCGCCGGCAACGTGACAGTCGCGCCGACCTTTCGCGGTTGGGGGTTGCTGCCGCTGGAGCCGGGCCAGACGGCCGATAACCGGTTCCTGGGCTATGTCGAGATGCTCGACGACAACATGGTGGTCGCCGGGCGCTCGCAGCGCTTCGTCGAAACCGAGAGCGGCGTGATCCTCAATTCGCTGATCCTGTCGGGGCTGGTGATCTGCCTCGCGGCGCTCGGCATCGGCTATTTCCTCAACCGCGGCGTGTCGCAGAAGCTGGCGGTGATCGACCGGACGCTCGCGGAAGTGTCGCACGGCAATTCCGAAGCGCGGCTGCCGGTAGGGCGCAGCAACGACCAGATCGACCACGTGTCGCGGCAGATCAATGCCCATCTCGACCGGCTCAGCGAGCTGTTGGCCAACATGCGCAACACCATCGTGGCCATCGCGCACGACCTGAAGTCGCCGCTGCACCGGGCCTACATGCTGCTCCAGGAGGCCGCCGACGAATCCGCGCCCTTGGCTGCATCGAGCAAGCTGACGCGCGCCACCGGCGAACTCGAGACGCTCGGCGGCGTGCTGGACACGGTGCTGCGCATTTCCCGCATCGGAACCTCGAACGACAGCTCGACCTTCACGAGGTTTTCGGCGGCGGTGCTTGTCCAGGATCTGGCGCAGACCTTCGAGCCGGTGATCGAAGCCGCGGGCCAGACGCTGCGCTGGGCGGCGGTGCCCGAGAGCGGGGCGGATGTCTTCGGCGACCGCAAGATGGTGCAGCAGATGCTGGTGAACCTGATCGAGAATGCCAGCCGCTATGCGGGCGCGGGTGCGGTCATCGAGCTCAGCATCCGCGCCGACGAAGGCGGCACGATCGTCACCGTCGCCGATAGCGGGCCGGGGATTCCCGCCGACAAACGCGAGGAGGTGTTCGAGCCCTTCCGCCGGCTCAGCGAGTCGCGTGGGACGCCCGGCTCGGGCCTGGGACTCGCGCTGGTCAAGGCGGTGGCGACGCGGCACCACGCGCGGGTGACGCTCGGCGACAACCATCCGGGACTCAGGGTGACCGTTTATTTTCCGCCGCTGCCCGCCGGAGCCAGCCCCGGGGCGGAGCGCGCTGCGGCGTCGTCGCGACCGCCCGGCGAGTCGACGCTGCCACAACCTCTCCGCGAAGCCGCCACAAACTTTACGGCGAAGTAAGGCTCACGACAGCGGCAGGCAAAGGCCTCCACCTAGTGCTTGGGCAGTCGATGCGCACGCACCGACGAGCGGCCCCGCGCCGATGCGGCCGGCCGAAGCCCAACCGGAGATTGCCAATGCGCAAACTTGCTCTTCCCCTTCTGATCGTCGCTGCTCTCGGCGCCACCTCGGCGATGGCCGCAACGACGACGACGACCACCACCACGAAGCCGGCAACCACGACGACCAAAGTCGTCGCCACGTCGCCGACCACCGGCACGATCAGCAAGCTCAATGCCAAGGCCTGCACGGTCACCCTCGACAAGAAGACCACCTACTACTTCGCCGCCAAGTGCGATTTCTCGGCGCTGAAGGTCGGTGAGAAGGTCACCATCACCTGGACTGCCAAGGGCAAGAAGGACATGGCCTCGGCCATCGTGGCCGCAGCGGCCTGATTTTTTCGCCGGTCCCTCGACCGGTACGAGCGGAGGTCCCCCCGGGGGCCTCCGCTTTGTTTTACATCAGGTGATGCAGAACTGCCGCTGACCGCCGCAGAACTGCCGTGCCCTCTGTGCAGCCCCCTAAAATCACTTGCCTTTTCATCGCGGCCGGGACGAACTACCGCCGTTTGATGCGCCATATATTCGCGCGAATCCTCGTGCGGTGATTGACCTGATTCCGACGCCGTAGCGGTCGAGGAATTTCGGCGAGAGGTGATGTCGTGTGGCTTGAGCGTTTCGGTGCAAATCGCCGGGCGGCCGTTGCTGCTGCGAGCATTATCCTGCTGACGGGCGCGGGAGCCGCCGCGGCGCCGGTGCCGCTGAGCTCGCTCGCTTCCCCTGCGTCCCCGGCCGAGGGCACCTGGCGCACCTCCAACGGCACCGAGGTCACCATCGGGCCCTGTGCGCAGGGGTTGTGCGGCACGCTGAGCTGGATTGTCATTCCAAAAAAGAACGCGGAGCAGTGCCGCACGACCGATAAGCAGTCGTTTGCCTCGCTGATCCTCGACTACAACAACCCCGACAAGGCGCTGCAGACACGCTCGCTCCTCGGCATGACCATGCTGACGCTGAAGCCGACCGGCGATCCCAACTCGTTCAACGTGCGCGTCTACAATCCCGAGGACGGTAGCACCAACGACGCGCAGCTGTTCATCCTGAATGGCGGCAGCACGCTGCGGATCGGCGGCGGCTGCATCGGCAGCATGTGCGTCAAGTCGGAAGACTGGCCGCGCGTGCCGGATCGCCCGGACGCGCCGGATTTCACCTGCGAGGGCGGCCAGTAAACCGTCAGCGCTGGCCGAACAGCACCTTGTGCGCGTCCTCATCCTGGGTGAGGTCGACCGGTTTTTCGGGCAGCGTAAACGCCAGCGCCCTGGCCACGCCCGGACGTGCCTTCATGCGCGCCCGCCACTCCAGCCAGTACGGAAACTCGGCTTCGTCGATGGCGTAGTTGGCATAGCCGTTCGACCAATCGAGGATGGCGAAGTCGGCGATGGACACATCCTCGCCGGCCACATACTGCCGGCCGGCCTGGGCCTGCTTTTCGAGCTGCGTGTTCAGCACGCGATAGAGCCGGTGCGTTTCGTTGATGTAGCGCTCGATGGCGTAGGGAATCTTCTGTTTGGCGTAGCGCGCGAAGTGATTGGCCTGACCGAGCATCGGGCCGAAGCCGCCGACCTGCCAGAACAGCCACTCGTCGATCTTCACCCGCTCGCTCCAGCTCTTGCCGTAGAAACGGCCGAACTTCTCGGCGAGATATTTGAGGATGGCGCCTGATTCGAAGATCGAGATCGGCGTGCTGTCCGGGCCTTCCGGATCGACGATCGCGGGGATCTTGTTGTTGGGGGAAATCGCCAGGAAGTCCGGCTTGAACTGGTCGCCACGCGAAATCGAGATCGGATGCACCGTGTACGGTACGTTTCCGAGCTCTTCGAGCATGATCGTGATCTTCCGCCCATTGGGCGTGGCGGCATAGTAGAGGTCGATGGGTCGGGTCTGCTGCATCTCGTGGGGAACCGCAAAAAAGCAGGCGGCGCGTCACAGAAGCGAACGCGCCGCCAAGGAGGTCGTGGTAACTCTATCGGCAAAGAACGATAGAGGACAACCCTCAGACGGAGATCAACTTTTCGCTATTTCCGGCGGAGGCGCATATGCGGTTCACCATCGGAGGTGTGCGCAGGCGAAACGCCGTCGAGCCCGACTGTCGCGGTCACCCTGCGGCGCTCGATGGGCCAGTCGAAGCGGCTGACGTTGACCGGCTTGTCGAAGGCGACGGTCACCTCGTAGTGCCGCATGTCGGCGAGGAGCTTCATCGCCACCACGAGACCGGCGAAGGGGCGGCCGAGATAGGTGCCCTCGACGCGCTGACCGACCTGCACGGGGAGGGCGATGCGATCGGGGAGCGCCGCGCTTGCGGTGTTCCAGTCGCGATAGCCGTGCTGGCGTGCGACTTCCTCGAGCGCAGCGCCGTGCGCGAGCGGCGTGCCGGCCTTGGCGCGTTCTTCACGCAAGGCTTTCGCCTCGGATTTGAGACTCTGGATGGATGGGGTATCGAGCGAATAGCTCATGGGTCGATCCTTCGGATCGAGGCGTCAGCTCATGGGTGCCCGCTTTGCCATGATCGCCTCGATGAGGATGCGGCCATGAAAAATGAGTCCCGCGTCATACGGGGCTGGCTTCACCATCGGGTTTCCCCGGCGAGCGGCCGGCGCCAGCAGCCGAGCGGGATATGATGGTGGACGAGCGCGATGTCAACCGGGCGCCGCTCCCACCCGCGCGATCCACACGGCGGTATCGTGAAAGGCGACGCCGCCGAAGGGCGGGACCTGGTCGGAGCCGATCAGCGTGTTGATCCCCTGCCCCGTGCCGTGCGCCGAGTTCGGATGCACGCCTTCGGCGATCAGCACGCCGCGCTGCATGCCGTTGAAGATTCTGGCCTTCAGCTCGACCGCGCCGCGGTGGTTGCCGAGGCGAACCGTGTCGCCATCGCCGATGCCCTCGGCCGTGGCGTCATCGGTGCGGATGAACACCGTCGGTCCCGGCTGTTTCTTCCGGCTGCCCGGCGTTTCCGAGAAGGTGGAGTTGAGGAACGACCGCGACGGGCTGGTCGCCAGCCGGTACGGCGCCGCCGCGCTGGTCTTTTCGTTGATGTCCCACCAGTCGACCATTTTGGGGGCATCGGCCGGATTCATCACCCACTGGTAGCCCTTGCGGTCGGCGGCGCCCTGCCAGTTGGGCCGGAAGCGGAATTTCTTGTCGGCCCAGCCGAAGCCGTTGGCGAAGCGCGCCTCGTCGTCCGGCCGCTCGCGGTCGACGAAGAAGCCGGTCCTCTCGACCTCCTCGAGGACCGGATAGCGTGACCGACGGAACGTCTCGGCCACCATCTCGCGATCGCTCAGATGCAGCGACGGATCGTCGACCCCGAGGCGCCGCAGCAGCTCGTTGACCACCACAAAATTGGAGCGGCATTCGCCCGGCGCTTCGACCAGCTTGGGCCCCAGCAGGACCCGCGTGTGCCCGCCCCGCGTGTAGTAGTCGTTGTGCTCGAGGAACATGGTGGCGGGGAGCACGATATCGGCCATCCTGGCCGTGTCGGTCATGAACTGCTCGTGCACCACCGTGAACAGGTCCTCGCGCTGGAAGCCGGCGCGGGTCAGCCCCTGCTCGGGCGACACGTTCAACGGGTTGGTGTTCTGGATGAAGAGCGCCTTGACCGGCCCGCCCCCTTGCAGCGCTCTTTCGTCGCCGGTCAGCACCTTGCCGATCTCGCTCATGTCGAGCCGCCGGCCCGGCTTGCCCATGGCCGTGCCGGTGATCAGCGACTTGTCGAGCTTCCACGTGCCGGAGTTCGAGTGGAACGCGCCTCCACCGCGATGCCGCCACGCGCCGGTGATTGCGGGGATGCACAGCGCCGCATGCATGTTCGTCGAGCCGTTGCGCTGCCGGCTGAAGCCGAAGCCGAGCCGGAAGTAGGTCCGCGGCGTGCGGCCGACGAGGTGCGCAAAGGCCTCGATCTCCGCCACCGACAGGCCGGTGATCGGCGACGCCCAGTCCGGCGTGCGCGTCATCAGGTGCGCCTCGACCTCGGCGTCGAAGTCCGTGAACTGCGTGAGGTACTGCCGGTCGGCCAGGTCGTCGCGCAACAGCACATGCATCACCGCGCAGGCAAAGGCGCCGTCCGAGCCAGGCCGGAGCAGGATCGGCATATCCGCCTGCTCCATGGTGGCGTTGCGGTAAATGTCGACCACCGCGAGCTTGGCGCCCCGCTCGCGGCGGGCCCGGGTGACGTGGGTCATCACGTTGACCTGCGTCGCGACTGCATTGGTGCCCCAGATCACGACGCAGTCGGCCTCCGCCATCTGCTCCGGGTTCGGACCACCGAGCAGTCCGGTGCCGGCAATGAAGCCGGGCCAGGCCGAGCCGGTGCAGATGGTGTCGTACTGGTCGGAATAGCCTCGCGCGTGCCGCAGCCGGTCGATGCCGTCGCGCTGCACGTGGCCCATGGTGCCGGCATAGAAATACGGCCAGATCGCTTCCGGGCCCCAGTCGCGCTCGATCTCTAGCCAGCGCTGAACGATCTCGGCGAACGCCTCGTTCCACGAGATCTGCTGCCAGTGCCCTTCACCCTTCCTGCCGGCGCGGCGCAACGGATGCAGCAGCCGCTCGGGATGGTGGATGCGTTCGGCGTAGCGCGCGACCTTCTCGCAGATCACGCCGGCGGTATACGGATCATCCTTGGCGCCGTGAACGCGCCCGATGGTGCGCTCGTCGATGATGTCGACATCGAGCGCACAGGTGGACGGGCAGTCATGCGGACAGACCGATCGGGCGGTGCGGGCGACCACGGGCTTGTTCATGCCCGCTGTCTACTGCAGCGTGCGGCGCCGAACCAGTGGCGCCCGCGCCTATTCCTCGGCGCGAATGCGGGCCAGCTCGAACTGGAAGATTCGGAGCGACAAGAAGATCGCGAAGGCGAAGCAGACGATCCCGGTGATGTTGGTCAGCGGCAGCGCGTTCAGCACCGGAACATGCTTGCCGATCAGCAGGAGTACGACGAGCGCCAGGACACTGGCCACTTCGGACACGCGTACGAGCATGGTTTGCCTTTCAACAAACCGCACTGGCCTGACGCTTGCCGATGCGAGAGTTTCCCCAAACGGGGTGAAAAATCACCCGAGGCGCCTAGACTTACGCGAAATCGGAAAAGGTTCCATAATTTTTCGTGCCGCCCGCGAAAATGTCGCGGCGGCTGTGCCGGAGCCGCAACAAGGCGGACTTTTTCGCGTCAGGCGAAGAGCTTGAGGCCTGCGATGCCGCAGACGATCAGGCCGATGCAGGCGATCCGGACGGCCGTCGCAGGCTCCTGGAAGAGAATCATGCCCAGGACCGCCGCGCCGACGGTGCCGATGCCGGTCCAGACCGCGTAGGCCGTGCCGACCGGCAACTGGCGGAGCGACAGCTCCAGCAGCACGACGCTGACGATCATGCCGGCGACTGAAATCGCGGATGGCCAGAGGCGGGTGAAGCCATCGGCGTATTTGAGGGCGATGGCCCAAACGACTTCGAACAGGCCGGCGATGATCAGGTAGACCCAGGCCATGGGATTGCTCCGTGCTGGCGGGTCGTCCCGACCGAAGGTGACAAGCTGAAGCGCGGGGTCGTCCCCGCGCCTTATCTATGATGAAAGCGCCCCTGACGCCTAGCGGCGGCCGAAAGACTGGCGGAAGCGCCCGCGATCGATCTCGCGCTGCCGCATCTCGAGGTCGATCTGCGAGGTCGACTGGGCCAGGTAGGCTTCCTCGAGCTGCGCGCGGCTCTGGCTGCGCAATACTGACTTCAAATTGCTGATGAGTCCCATCTCGGTTCTCCTTTCGCCCCAAAAGATGGGGCGCACCGCCCTGCCCGGCAATTGCCGGCGGCGCATGGCAGGGTCCCGCTGAGGGGCTGAAGGCCGATGTGAGCCGCGCTTTGCCGACGTCGGGCTAGTTGCGCTTTCTCCGCATCGCCTCCTGCTCGAGCGCGTCGCGGCTGTTGCCGACGCGGGCGATCATCTCGCGCACTTCATCCGGCGTCAGCCCGTGCCGGCGGGCGAAATCCGAAACCTCGTAATCCTCTCCGGCTGCGACGCGGGCGCGATCGGGCCCGCCCACCATGGATTTGTCGTCTGCCATCCCATCCTCCTTCGGCATGTTCCGCCGGAGAACGGAGGGAGGAGTCTCAGGGTTCCGCGCTACATTTCGCTGAACGGCACGCCGCCGCGCGACTTCGAATCTTTGCGGCTTTCGACGATCTGCACCACCACCCGCTCGGGCGGCACGGCAAAGTGCTTCACCACCGCATCGGTGATGTCCTTCATCAGCGCCTTCTTGGCCTCGGGCGAGCGGCCCTCGACGACATGGACCAGGATTTCCGGCATCAGCTCTTCCGCGCTGCCGGCTGCGGCTTGGCACGCGCTTTCGCCGGCGCAGCCTTCGCCTTGGCAGCCGCCCGGAGCCTGGTGATGGAGGTGCCGTGGTGGCCCCAATTGTCTGTCGGCACCTCGTCGATCACGACGAAGGTCCCGGCTGGATCCTTGTGCAATTCCTCGACCAGCACCTGCGTGATCCGCTCGATCACCCTGAGTTTCTGCTCGACCGTGACGTTGTCCTCGATGATGCGCACATTGACGTAAGGCACCTATTCCCCCTCCCGCGGTTGCTGGGTCTGCCGCCACAGCTCGGTCAGCGACAGGCCGTTGCGGCCCCAGTTGTCGGTGTCGACCTCGTCGATCACCACGAAGATGTATTCGGGATTGCGGCCCAGTTCCTTGACCAGCACGTCGGTCATGCCCTTGATGACGGCGCGCTTCTGCTCGACCGTGGCAATGCCCTTGGCGATTTCGACTTTGACGTACGGCACGCTGGGCTCCTCAAACACCAAGGCCGGCATCGCTGCCGGCCTTTGGCTTTTACCCGACGATCTCGACGTCGGAGAAGAAATACTTGATCTCCTGCGCTGCGGTCTCCGGCGCGTCCGACCCATGCACCGAGTTCTCGCCCATGTTCAGCGCGAACTCCTTGCGGATGGTGCCGGGTGCCGCCTTCTCCGGGTTCGTCGCGCCCATCACCTCGCGGTATTTGAGGATGGCGTTCTCGCCCTCGAGCACCTGCACCACGACCGGGGCGGCGCTCATCTGCTCGACCAGCTCGCCGAAGAACGGCCGCTCCTTGTGGACGGCGTAGAAGCCCTCGGCCTGCGCCCTGGTCATCCGGATGCGCTTGCTGGCGACGACGCGGAGGCCGGCGTCCTCGATCTTGGCGATGATCTTGCCGGTGAGGTTGCGACGGGTCGCGTCGGGCTTGATGATCGAGAAGGTGCGTTCGAGCGCCATTGGAAATTCCTTGGATTGCCTAGGGAAAAGGTCGCGCCTTGTATCGTCGGCATAAGACTGGCGCAAGACGGCGCAGTCGGGTCTCGCTCCCGCTCGGCGGAGGGAGCGCCGACCGACAGTAGGTTGGACTTCTCCGCCCTTCCCCTTATATGCACGCGCATCATGCTGACCATCACCGACCTTACTTACCGCATCGAGGGGCGGCCCCTGTTCGAGGGCGCCTCCGTGGTGCTGCCCGACGGGGCCAAGGCGGGGTTCGTCGGCAAGAACGGCGCCGGCAAGACCACCCTCTTCCGCCTGATCCTCGGGCAGATTTCGCTCGACGCCGGTTCGATCGAGGTCAACCGGCGCGCCCGCATCGGCGCCGTGGCACAGGAAGCGCCGGCGACCGACCTCAGCGTGCTCGAAACCGTCATGGCCGCCGACACCGAGCGCAGCGCGCTGATGGCGGAGGCCGAGACGGCGACCGATCCGCACCGCATCGCCGACATCCATATGCGGCTCGCCGACATCGACGCGCACACCGCCGAGGCGCGCGCCTCGACGATCCTGCGCGGCCTCGGCTTCACGCAGGAGCGGCAGCTCGCTCCGACCTCGGAGCTGTCGGGCGGCTGGCGCATGCGCGTGGCGCTCGCCGGCGTGCTGTTCAGCCAGCCCGACCTGCTGCTGCTCGACGAGCCGACCAACTATCTCGACCTCGAGGGCACGCTCTGGCTCGAGAAATACCTCGCCACCTATCCCTACACCGTGTTCATGATCAGCCACGATCGCGACCTGCTCAACAAGGCCGTGACCTCGATCGCGCATCTCGAGCACAGGAAGCTCACGTTCTACCGCGGCAACTACGACACGTTCGAAGAGACGCGGCGGATGCAGATGGAGCTCAACAACAAGAGCCGCGAGAAGACGCTCGACCAGATCGCGCACCTGCAGAAGTTCGTCGACCGCTTCAAGGCCAAGGCCACCAAGGCCAAGCAGGCGCAGGCGCGCGTCAAGATGATCGAGAAGCTGAAGCCGCCGGCGGCGATGTTCGACGAGAGCTCCTCGCCGTTCAACTTCCCCGATCCCAAGAAGATTCCGGCGTCCCCGATGATGACCTTCGACAACGTGTCGGTAGGCTATGGCGACAAGGTGATCCTCCGCCACATCACCAACCGGATCGACCCGGACGACCGCATCGCGCTGATCGGCGTCAACGGCAACGGCAAATCGACCTTCGCCAAACTGCTGTCGGGCGACCTGAAGCCCATGGGCGGCGAAATGCGCAAGGGCAAAGGCCTGGAGATC
>JBQCIY010000058.1:0-36812 GCA_051953275.1 Devosia sp.
TCGGTGTTCGGCTACCAGGTGCGCGTCGTCGGCTCGGCGCCCAATGCCGCCCGCCATGGCGGGTTCGACGGCAACCAGACGGTCTGGCTTGCCATGTTGATCGGCGGCGGCATGGCCGGGCTTGCCGGCGCGCTGGAGTTCGCCGGGGCGCTCAAGGCGATCAATCTCGGCTTTCCGTCGGGCTACGGATTCACCGCCATCATCGTCTCGTTCCTCGGCCGGCTGCATCCCATCGGCTGCCTGATCGCCGGTATCGTGCTCGCCGTCACCTATGTCGGCGGGCAGGTGGCACAGACCACGGTGCACATTCCCAACGCCACTGCCGGCATCTTCCAGGCGATGATGCTGTTCTTCTTGCTGGCGAGCGACATCCTGATCCGCTACCGGGTGCGCTTCATCTCGAACGCTCCGGCGCCGGTGGCGAGCGCTGCCGCGATGAGGAGTCCGGCGGAATGAGCGTCGAGTTCCTGATCTCGGTCATCATCACCATCGTCGGCGCGTCGACGCCGATCCTGCTTGCCGGCCTGGGCGAACTGGTGACCGAAAAGAGCGGCGTTCTGAACCTGGGCGTCGAAGGCATGATGCTGGTCGGCGCCATCGCCGGCTTCGCGACCGTCGACATGACCGGCAGCCCGTGGCTGGCGGTGATCGTCGCAGCCCTCGCGGGCGCCGGTGTGTCGATGATCTTTGCGGTGCTGACGCTGTCGCTGCGTGCCAACCAGGTCGCAACCGGCCTCGCCCTCACCATTTTCGGCACCGGCTTGTCGACGCTGATCGGGCACGGCTATACGGGCCGACCGATCAAGCCGTTCACAACGATCTTCCCCGATGCGCTGGCGTTGCACCCGATCGGCCGCGTGCTGTTCGGCTATTCGCCGTTGGTCTATTTCTCCTTCATCATGGTGGCGCTGGTCGCCTGGTTCCTCAATTCGACGCGACCTGGGCTGATCCTGCGGGCGGTCGGCGAGAACGACCTCAGCGCGCACTCCATTGGCTATTCGGTGATCGGGGTGCGCTACGGCGCCGTGGCATTCGGCGGCGCGATGGCTGGCATAGGTGGCGCGACCTTCCCGCTGGTGCTCACGCCGCTCTGGGCCGAGGGCCTCACCGGCGGGCGCGGCTGGATCGCCATTGCGCTCGTGGTGTTCTCGGGCTGGAAACCGACGCGGCTGCTGGCCGGCGCCTATTTCTTCGGCCTGCTCGGGACGCTCGAGCTCTACGCCAAGGCGTCGGGCACCGTTTTCACGGCGCTGCTGCCCTCGGAAGGCTGGGCGGCGCTTCCCTATCTGGCCACGGTCATCGTGCTTGCGGTGATCTCGGCGAGCAAGTCGGGCGGGGGCAACGCACCCGCCTGTCTCGGTAGACCGTTCAGTCCCTCCGCCTAGAACCAATGCAGAAGACCAGACGCACAACAGGAGAGTCCGTCATGATCAAACTGAATCGCCGTACGTTCGTTGCAGGAGCCGCTGCGGCGGCCAGCCTGCCCATGCTGGCAGGCCGCGCCAGTGCTGCCGATCCGCTGAAAGTCGGCTACATCTATGTGGGACCGATCAACGATGGCGGCTGGAACACCGCACACGAAGCAGGCCGCCAGCAGATGCTCAAGAAGTTCGGCGACAAGGTCACCTCGCAGTATGTCGAGAACGTGCCCGAAGGCCCGGATGCCGAGCGCGTGCTGCGCGACCTCTACAACCAGGGCAACCGGCTACTCTATGCGACGTCGTTCGGCTTCATGGATTCGGCGGTGAAAGTCGCCCAGGCGTTCCCCGACGTGACCGTCGAGATGTGCACGGGCTTCAAGCCGTCGTCGAACAACAACCTCAGCAACTACAACATCCGGTTCCACCAGGCCCGCTCGGTGTTCGGCACGATGGCGGGGATGCTGAGCAAGACCGGCGTCGGCGCCTATCTTGCCACCTACCCGGTGCCGGAAGTGGTGTCGGGCATCAACAGCTTCACCCTCGCCGCGCGCAGGGTGAACCCGAACTTCAAGACCAAAGTGATCTGGCTCAACACCTGGTACGACCCTGCCAAGGAAGCCGACGGCGCGCGCGCACTGATCGACCAGGGCGCCGACGTAATGACGCAGCACACCGACAGCCCGGCCGCCGTGCAGGTGTGCGAGAGCAAGGGCGTACCGACCTTCGGGCAGGGCTCCGACCAGAGCCAGTTCGGGCCGACCATGTGCAAGAGCTCGTCGCTCGATCTGTGGGGCGCGTTCTACACCACCCGGACGCAGGCCGTGCTCGACAAGACCTGGAAGCCCGAGGACACCTACTGGGGCATGAAGGAAGGCGCGCTCGACATCGCCGAGATCAAGAACGTGCCCGACGACGTGAAGGCCGCCGCGCTCAAGGTCAAGCAGGGCTGGATCGACGGCAGCTACAACGTCTATTCCGGACCGATCAAGGCGCAGGACGGCACTGTCAAGGCCGCTGAAGGCGCCGCGCTCAACGATGGCGATATCCTCGGCATGAACTGGCTGGTCGAGGGCGTCGACGGCACCATGCCGTCGTAAGACGATTGTCGACGTTTGCGGGAGGCGGGCGCAAGTCCGCCTCTCTCACGTCCTATCTGTCGGCCCCTCACCTGGCGCTGGCGCCACCCTCTCCCCGGAGGGGCGAGGGGACCCGATTGAAGCTTCGGTTCTGCATCCTCTCGTCCCTTTGGGGAGAGGGGCCGAGCGGAGCGAGGGCGGGTGAGGGGACCACTGGGGAGCCGAATGCCTGACTACGCGATTATCTGGGAGTGGGTCTCGTTCGCCGTGCGCTGGACGCATGTGATCACGGCCATCGCCTGGATCGGATCGTCGTTCTATTTCATCGCGCTCGATCTCGGCCTGCGCAAGACGCCGAGCTTGCCGCCGCTGGCGCATGGCGAGGAATGGCAGGTGCATGGCGGCGGCTTCTACCACATCCAGAAATACCTGGTGGCGCCGGATTTCCTGCCCGAACACCTCACCTGGTTCAAATGGGAGAGCTATTTCACCTGGCTCAGCGGCTTCATGCTGCTGATCGTGGTGTACTATTTCGGCGCCGACCTCTTCCTGATCGACCGCCACGTGCTCGACGTGCCGGCCTGGGTGGGCATCGTCATCTCGCTCGCCTCGATCGTCATCGGCTGGTACGTCTACGACCTGCTCTGCAAATCGCCGATCGGCAGGTCGACCGGCGGGCTGATGGTGGCGCTGTTCGTGGTGCTGACCGCGATGGCCTACATCTACACGCTGCTGTTCACCGGCCGGGCGGCGATGCTGCACATGGGCGCGTTCACCGCGACCATCATGGCGGCCAACGTCGCGATGATCATCATTCCCAACCAGAAGATCGTCGTCGCCGACCTCAAGGCCGGCAAGGTGCCCGATGCCAAGTATGGCAAGATCGCCAAGCAGCGCTCGCTGCACAACAACTACCTGACGCTGCCCGTCATCTTCTTCATGCTGAGCAGCCACTATCCGCTCGCCTTCGCGACGAAGTGGAACTGGCTCATCGCCTCGCTGATCTTCCTCGAAGGCGCCATCATCCGGCACTGGTTCAACACCCGGCATGCCAAGAAGGGCAACCCTCACTGGACCTGGGGCGTCGCCGTGGTGATCTTCATCGTGATCGCGTGGCTGAGCTCGGCGGGCAAGCCGGAGGACGAGGTGCCGCAAACGCTGGCGGCGAGCGCGCAGCCGTTTGTCGCGAGCCCGCATTTTGCGGCCGTGCGCGACGTGATCAACCAACGGTGCACGGAGTGCCATTCGGCGACGCCGGGCTACGATGGGGTGTTCGAGGCGCCCAAGAACGTGAAGCTCGATTCGGATGCCGGGATCGCCAACCACGCCGAGCAGATCGCCATGGAAGCGGGGTTCTCGACGGCGATGCCGCCGGGCAATGTCAGCGAAATCACGCCGGCAGAACGCGCGCTGATCGTGCAGTGGTTCCGCGAGGCGCAGCACTCGTGACGCATGATCCGCAGAACGTGACGGTACTGCGCGGGCGGGTGCTGACCTTCCTGGAGCAACCGCAGGGTCACGACGACACGGCGAGCTACCGCTACATCGAGGACGGCGCGGTGGTGATCGGGCCAGACGGCAAGATCATCATGATCGGCGAATACAAGCCGGAGGCGGCGGCGCATCACAAGGTGATCGACCACCGCCCGCACCTGATCCTGCCGGGGTTGATCGATCCGCACATCCACTTTCCGCAGATGCAGGTGATCGCATCCTACGCGGGCAATCTGCTCGAATGGCTCAACACTTACACCTTTGTCGAGGAGCAGCGGTTCGCGGACGCGGCGCATGCCGAACGGATCGCCGGTCTGTTCCTTGATGAATTGATCCGCCACGGGACGACCACCGCGGCCGCCTATTGCTCGGTGCATCCGCAGTCGGTCGATGCATTCTTCGGCGCTGCGCTCGAGCGCAACATGCTGATGATCGGCGGCAAGGTGATGATGGATCGCAACGCGCCGGCGGCGCTGTGCGATACGCCGCAGCGCGGCTACGACGAGACCAAGGCCGGCATCGCGAAGTGGCACGGGCACGGCCGCGGGCTCTATGCGATCACGCCGCGTTTCGCCATTACCTCGAGCCCCGAGCAGATGGAGATGGCCGAGGCGCTGGCGCGCGAGTATCCGGAGCTGCACATCCAGACGCATGTCGACGAGAACCTCGCCGAGATCGAGTTCGCGAGGGAGCTCTTCCCGAACCTGCCGGACTATCTCGGCATCTATGAGCGCTACCACCTGCTGGGGCCGAAGACGCTGCTCGGCCACTGTATCCATCTCACGCATCGCGAATGCGAGGTGCTGGCGGACACGCAGAGCGTCGCGGTGTGGTGCCCCACGAGCAACCTGTTCATCGGCTCGGGGCTGTTCGACCGCGACCGGCTGGCCGGGCACGGCGCGCGGATTGCGGTGGCGACGGATATCGGCGGCGGCACCAGCTACTCGATGCTGCGGACGCTCGACGAGGGCTACAAAGTGTTGCAGCTTCGCGGGCAGCGGCTCGATCCCCTGGCGTCGTTCTACATGATGACGCTGGGCAATGCGCGAGCATTGGGACTCGACGACCGTATCGGCGCGCTGGCGCCGCGCCGCGAGGCCGATATCGTCGTGCTCAATTCGCGTGCCACGCCGCAGATGGCGCTCCGTATGGAGGCGGTGGACTCGTTGTGGAACGAGCTCTTCCTGCTCCAGACTTGCGGCGACGACCGGGCGGTGGTGGAAACCTATGTGATGGGCCGGCCGATGAAGACCGGGCTGGAGAGTTAGAATGCCCAACTACCTGAACAAAGCGGACCTCCGCGTCGACGCGCAGCTCGTGGCCTTCATCGAGACGGAGGCGCTGCCGGGGACGGGGATCGCGCCAGAGCGCTTCTGGGCCGGACTCAGCGGCATGGTCGAGCGCTTCATGCCGCGCAACCGCGAGCTGCTGCAGGTCCGCGACCGCCTGCAGGGGCAGATCGACGATTGGCACCATAAGCATGGACCGGTGGCGAACGACCCCGAGGGGTACCAGGCGTTCCTTCGTGAGATCGGCTATCTCGTTCCCGAGCCGGCGGACTTCCAGATCGAGACGGACGGGCTCGACCCGGAGATTTCGACGATCTGCGGGCCGCAGCTCGTGGTCCCGGTCAGCAATGCGCGCTACGCGCTCAACGCCGCGAATGCGCGCTGGGGCTCGCTCTACGATGCGCTCTACGGCACCGACGCGATTTCGCGCGACGGCGCGCTGGTGCCGGGCAAAACGTTCAACGCCAGGCGCGGAGCTGCGGTGGTCGCCTATGGCGCGAAGTTCCTCGACGACAATTTTCCGCTCGCTGGGGGCAGCCATGCCGCGGTCACCGGCTACCATGTCGTGAAGGACGGCGAGGTTCGCCGCTTCGTCGCCGACACACCGGCAGGGCGCGTGGGGCTGAAGGATGCGGCGCAGTTCGCCGGTTACGGCGGCACCGAGGACCGGGGTGAGCTGGTGCTCGTGCATCACGGCTTGCACGTGGTGCTGGTGCTCGACCCCAGGAGCCCGATCGGCAGCACGCACAAGGCGGGGCTGTCCGACATTCTCATCGAGAGCGCACTGACGACGATCCAGGACTGCGAGGATTCGGTCGCGGCGGTCGATGCCGAAGACAAGGTCGGCGTCTACCACAACTGGCTCGGGCTGATGACCGGCACGCTGAGCGACACGTTCGAGAAGAGTGGCAAGACCGTGCATCGCACGCTCCACCCCGATCGCCAGTACAAGGACAGCAGCGGCCGTCCGTTGGTGCTCAAGGGCCGGGCGCTGCTGCTGGTGCGCAATGTCGGACACCTGATGACGACGCGCGCGGTCCTCGACAAGACCGGTGCGCCGATCGGCGAAGGCCTGCTCGATGCCGCGGTGACGGTGCTGTGTGCGCTGCACGACAAGGGCAACAATTCGCGCACCGGTGCGGTGTATGTGGTGAAGCCCAAGATGCATGGGCCGGACGAGGTAGCGTTCGCCTGCGAGATGTTCGGCGCGGTCGAAGCGATGCTGGGGCTCCAGCCAAACACCATCAAGATCGGCATCATGGATGAGGAGCGGCGCACCTCGGCCAACCTCAAGGCGGCGATCCACGCGGCGCGGCAGCGCGTGTTCTTCATCAACACCGGCTTCCTCGACCGGACGGGCGACGAAATCCACACTTCGATGGAAGCCGGTCCGGTGCTGCGCAAGGACGACGTGAAGTCCGAGAAATGGATTCAGGCGTACGAAGACCGCAACGTGCTGATCGGGCTTGCGGCGGGCTTCTCGGGCCGGGCGCAGATCGGCAAGGGCATGTGGGCGCGGCCCGACGACATGGCGGCGATGCTCGCGAGCAAGGCGGCGCACCCCAATGCCGGCGCCAATACCGCCTGGGTGCCGTCGCCGACGGCGGCGACGCTGCACGCACTCCATTACCACCAAGTCGACGTCTTCGCGGCGCAGACGCGGCGGCACAACCAGCCGACGCCGGGGCTCGGCGAGCTGTTCTCGATGCCGGTGCTGGATGTGACGAAGCTCGACAAGGCCCAGATCGTCGCCGAAGTCGAGAACAATGCGCAGGGCATCCTGGGCTACGTGGTGCGCTGGGTGGACGAAGGCGTCGGTTGCTCGAAGGTGCCGGACATCCATGACGTGGGCCTGATGGAAGACCGGGCCACCTGCCGCATCTCTTCGCAGGCCATTGCCAACTGGCTGCGCCATGGCGTGGTGAGCAAGGACGAGGTGGTGACCATCTTCGAGCGCATGGCCGGCATGGTCGACAAGCAGAACGCGGGCGATCCGAACTATATTCCAATGAGCGGAAATTTCGGTTCGATCGCCTTCCAGGCGGCGCTCGATCTGGCGCTCAAGGGCGCCGACCAGCCGTCGGGCTACACCGAGCCGCTGCTGCACGCGGCGCGCGAGAAGGTCAAGACGCGAGGCGAGACGCGGGCCGCGTGACCACCCCTTGCGGTCGTCATTCCCGCGAGAGCGGGAGTCCAGGCTGAGCCTCCGAATGTCCCATAGTCTGGTCTGGGTTGCGGCTTGCGCGTGATTGACGTTGGGGTGACCTCAGGAACAACCACAACTGGACCAGCGCCAGTCCCAAACTCACGACCCCAATATAGTTCGGAATGAACACCCACGGGCCGCGGTAGTAAACCGGCTGCAGCGCGATGAAACCGAGCTGGAAAATCGACAGGAATGTCGCGTAGGGCAGGCTGAGCCGAGCCAGGCGCTCGGCCGCAGGCGAGTTCACCAGCAGCAGGCAAGCGACCAGCGCGCACCACGTGACGTAGAACTGCTGGTGACCGACCTTGTAGGTCACCAGCATGGCAAGGAAACCCCAGGTGCTGGCGACCAGCCAGTTGTCGCGGCGGACCCAGACGAGGCCGACCGCGCCGATCCACACCCCGAGCACAAGCAGCGAGTTGAGGCGGACCAGGGCATCGGCTGCATCGCCGTAGCCGGCCGCGTGGCCGACCACCGAGAACGTATGGAAGATCGACAGGATCGTCGCGTCGCGGCTGATGCCGAAGGCAACGGCCTCGAAGAAGGCGCGGCCCCAGATCAGGATACCTGTGATCATGCCAACCGCCGTTGTGACGAGGGCCGAGAGGATCAGGCGGGTTTCGACCTTGCGCTCGTCCAGCGCAAAGAACGGGATCAGCAGGGCCGGGTAGTATTTGTCGAGCGTCGCGAGGCCGAGCAGCAGCCCGCAGAGCAGCATGCGACCGTCGCGGCGAGCGAGGACAGCGCCGATGACGAGCGCCGCGACAACCCCGTCATTGTTGCCGAACCAGAAGACCGAAACCCAGGGCAGGATGTTGGCACCGAAGGCGAGCAGGTACACCAGCCGCCAGTCGCGCCATGGCCGCTGGCGCTCGAGCGCGAAAACGAGCAGGCCGTTGGCGATGCACAGGCTCGCCGCGGTGACGATCTTGGGCACCAGCGGGTGGATCAGCACGAGCGGCGCGAAGGCATTGTGCAGCGGACCATAGGCGTTGTCGCCGCTCCACGGATCGAGACCCGCAAGGACCAGTCGCCACTGCTCGAGATAGGCCGGATAGTCGTGCCGCTCGCCGCCGAGCACGGTGGCGAGCAGGGCGACGGCGGAGCCGGCGATGAGCAGAAGGGCCGAGCGCGACATGCCCGGAGCATGCCACGCGCGGGTTAATCAGAGTTCATACACCGGCAGGTGGATGGCACTGGGGCGCTCTGGATCGTGGAAGATTTCCATGTCCATGGGCACCAGCCGGGTGGCGGTGCCGAACGGCTCGCTGGTGCCGGTGTTGCGGGCAAAGCGCGGATGCGCGCCGCTGGCCACGACGAGGCGCAGGCGGTGGTCGCGCCGGAAACAATGCGCCGTGGCGTTGAGGCGCAGGCTCAGCTTCCAGATGAGGTCGGGCGTCGCCGGATCGGCGGCGGTCTTGCGCAGGTAGCCGTCGCAGATGTTGACCGACTTGCCGGACGGGTCGACGTCGGACAGCCGCACGAAGAGGTCCGCCTCCGGAATGCTCGCGCGCGCATAGATGATGGCGCGCACATTGCCGATGACGGTGGTGTCCGTGAACAGCGGTTCGGACGTAAAGGTCAGAACGTCGTTCCGGCGTTCAAGTGGGGCCTGGTCCACCGGACCCGCGCCGGTGAAGGCGAACATGCCGCCACCGATGCTCGGGGTCGGATCGGCCGGATCGTAGCGGTAGGTATCGGGCGGCGAGGTCTTCACCGGCCGTTGCGACAGGACCTTCTCCGGATGCAGGTGCCAGACCTGCGACTCCGGCACGCCGGGTGGATAGGCGTCGAATTCCCGCCACTGATCGTGACCGCCGATGAACAGGCGGACCGGCTTGTCGCGCAGGCCCGAGCGGTCGGCCTTGAGCTCGGCGTTCATCCAGCTCAATGTATCGCGTACGCCCTCGTATTGCAGCTCGGGGCTCACATGCCACCACGGTCCGACGGTGAGGCGGGTCGGTCGTCCGGTATCGGTCAGCGTCTCGTAGTCGCGCAGCAGCTGGTCGAGCATGAAGTCGTACCAGCCGGAGACGAAGCTCGTCGGTGGCGTGCGGGCGCCGATGCGGTGCGTGTGATCGAGGTCGTGCCAGAACGCGTCGCTGCCGATCGAGTTGCCCAGCCAGTGCTTCCAGAATGGCACGTCGTGGCCGGTGGCGCGACGATCGGCGTCGGTCAGCGGCAGAACCATCGAGGCGGCGAGCGTGCGGCGCTCGATGCTGCCGTTGCCGATCGAGCGGGCGAAGTGGAATGCGTTGGTGCGGATGCCTTCGATCACTTGGATCCAGCTCAGCCAGAGCTGCAGGTGAAAGCCGCCGCCCGGAAAGACGATGGAGCGGAATTCGGCGCTCGACACCTTGATGGCCATCGCTGAAACGCGCGGCAGCGCATCGCTGATCGCCCATTGCGTGTAGCCGAGATAACTTGGGCCAGTGGTGCCGAGCCGGCCATCGAACCACGGCTGCGCTTTGATCCAGTCGAGCGTATCGAGGCCGTCGTTGCGTTCGTTGCTCAGCGGATCGAAGTGGCCCTCGGATTTGCCGGTGCCGCGGCAGGCCTGGACCAGGGTGATATAGCCCCGCTCCGCATAGGCTTCGGCGGCGGTCGCAAAGCCACCCAGCCCGTAGGGGACACGGATCAGGATGGTCGGGAAGCGGCCCTCGACGCGCGGCGTGAACAGCACCGTTTCGAGCGAGACGCCATCGCGCATCGGGATCATGAAATTGGGATGCCGGCGGGCGCGAAACAGCCGTTTCGGCAGCTTTGCCGCGCGCCGGAGAAAGAAGGTGCCAAGGCTCATCCAGACCCGCCGCGCAACTCGCCACAGTGACTGTCTCACACTTCGGCGGCCCCGCGCCGAAGGTCAAGCCCGGAACCGCCGGGACGGCAAGGCGTTGGTTTGCAACAGCCTTCCCAAGGAGGGGCAAATGGAAACCTACGACTCCCACAAGACGACGACGGAAGTCCGGCAGGGCAGCCGCACGCTCGACAACTTCTGGGTACTGGTGATCTCGACGATCGCGGTAATCGCGATCTTCGCCATCATCTTCTTCATCTTCTTCGCCAACACGCCGCCGAGCGCGATTTCGCCCTGACCGATGCCCAGACTGAAGACCGTCAAACGCGACGACCTCATCGTGCGCCGCGTCCGGCACGGACGCGGCCACGCTTATCTGGACGCTGGAGGCAACCCATGGCCACGCGGCGAGCTGCGGGACCGGGCGCTGCACCTCGGCATCCCGCCCGCGTGGACCGATGTGAGGATAGCGCCCGAACCGCACATGCACATCCAGGCGTGCGGGATCGATGCAGCCGGACGCGTGCAATACATCTATCACAGCGACTGGGAAGCGCGACGTACACGCAAGAAGCAGCGGCAGCTGGCGCTGCTGACGGCGGCACTGCCACGCATCCGCCGGCACGTGCACGATGACCTTGGGGCCGAGGCCGGCAGCAAGACGCTGGCGCTCGCCATCGGAGTGGCGCTGATCGACCGCACCGCCATGCGGATCGGCCGCGAGCGCTATCTCGATGCACGCGGTACGCGCGGCGCAGGAACCCTGTTCACGCGCGACGTAACGGTAAGCGGCGATACGCTGACCCTGCACTTTCCCGCCAAGAGCGGGAAAGTCGCGAGCTACACGCTGACCGATGCGCGCCTCGCCGCGGCGATCGCGCGGGTGAAGACGATCCCGGGCAAGCGGCTCCTGATGTATCGTGACGAGGAGGGGACGCCCAAGGCGATCCGCACCGAAGAGATCAACGCCTATCTGCGCGACATTGCGGGCGAGCGCGTGAGCGCCAAGGATTTTCGCACCTTGCATGCGAGCGCGCTGGCGGCGGAGCAATTGGCCAAGCTCGACCCCGGTCCGTCGCAATCGGCGCGCAAGCGGCAGGTCGCCGGCGTCGCGAAATCGGTCGCGGCGTTCCTGCGCAACACCCCGGCGATCACGCGCAAGAGCTACATCGCGCCGTGCCTGTTCTCGATGTTCGAGGCGGCCCGGCTCAGCGAGCTCTGGGCGATGGCGGCCGACCAGCGGCACGAAGGTCTCAGGGCGCGCGAGGCGCGATTGGCGGTCGTGCTCGAGGCCGCGGGATAGGCTCAGGCGGCCTTCTTGATCGCGTCGAAGACCTTGAAGGTGTTGCGGCCGGATTCCTTGGCGTCGTAGAGGGCGAAATCGGCACGCGAAACGAGCTCCTTGCGCTCGTCCGTTATGGCGGTGGCAATGCCGACGCTGACCCCGATATTGGCGACATCGCGACCGAGAAAGAACGGCTCGCCCAGACTCTCGACGATCTTTGCCGCCAGCGTCTCGATGTGCGCCGTGTCGAGGTCGCCCCAGAGCAGGATCATGAACTCATCGCCGCCGAGCCGGGCGACGAGGCCGCTGTCACCGACGAGCGGGATCAGGCGGCTGGCGACCTGCTGCAGCAGCTCATCGCCGGCTTCATGGCCGAGCGTATCGTTGACGGCCTTGAACTTGTCGAGGTCGAGCGCCAGCAGCGTGAGCGGCAGCGGCGAGCGCTCGAGGCGCTCGTTGAACAGCGCGCGGTTGGCGAGGCCGGTCAGCGGATCGTGGGTGGCGCGGTGCAGCGCTTCGGCGCGCGCTTTCTCGAGCGCCCGGGTCGACCGGGCGAGGAAATAGAGCAGGAGCGCAATGACCAGCCCCACGACCCCGAGCAGGCCCAGACTCGCCGGCAAGGTTTCGTGCAGCAGCGCCTGGCCCGGACGATCGGGTTGCCACTTGAAATAGGCAACGAAGCGGCCGTCCTGATTGGCGATCGGGATCATCGTCTCGTTCGGCGCGGTGGCTGCGTCGGTGTCGAAGTGCACGCCTTCCAGCAGATACTGGTTCATCAGGTCGGCGGCGAGGTCCTTGCCCACGAACTCGATGGCCACATGGTAGAAATAGTGGCCCGGCCGCTGCATCTGGTCGTCGAAATTGGAGACGATCGGCAAGACGCTCGCCAGCGCCACGCGGCCGTCGATGGCGACGAAGTCGGTCAGTTGCGGCGGGAATTCGATGTTGCCGTTCTCGTACGAGGCGATCTGCGCCTGCAGGTCCGGCGCGCGCAGGCGAACGGCGAGCGGATCGACGGCAGCGCGGTCAGCGTCGTAGGTCTTCGGATCTGCCTTCTGCCCGGCGCGCGCGGCGTAAACGGGGTTGAGGTTGGCGTCGAGCACATAGACCCGCTCATGGCCATAGGTGCGGTATTCGTCCTCGCCGAAATAGTTGTCGACCGCAGCCGTATCCGGCTCGCCCTTGAGGAAGACTTCGACGTCGTCCCAGCGCAACACTTCGTCGGTCTGGGTCGTGGCAAAGTCCTGCTTGGCGGTCGCCGTCATCTTGGCCGCCATCGCCTGCTGGCGCGTCAGCGAGCGGTCGTCGCTGCGGCCGGCTGACCAGACGATGAACCCGGCGGCGAGGGCGACGGTGAGGGCCACCGCCACGATGACCGGCAGCAGCACCGCCAACGAGAATTTCCAGCCGGATTCCCCGACGCGCATGACCCGGTCCCCGAGGCAGAACATCCGGGCTCAACGATAGGTGACGACCGGTTGGAACGCGGTTTCACCGGCGGCGGAATCGGAGCGGTTGGTTAACCGCGGGTTAAGCGCCTATTCGGCTGGTCTGGCGACGAGCCGCGGCACGGTGCGGATGACGCGCCAGCTCAGCGGGATGGCAAGGGCCGTGATCAGGGCGAACGACCAGTAGAGCCAGCGCGCCGCGTGTTCCACACCGCCCACATCCGTCGCGAGCGGCAGGCCAGCCGCATTGACGATCACCCCGCCGATCGCGGCGCCGGAACCGGCGGCGAACAGTTGCACCATGCCCAGCGCGGCCGACGTGCGGTCGTTGTCGGCCTCGGTGCCTGAGGCCAGCACGCTCGTCGACAGGTGCTGGAAGGCGAGGCCGATGCCGAAGCCCATGGCGAACAGCGACACGCCGATGGCGGCGAGGCCGACGGGGCCGACGGTCGAGTCGCCCAGCCAGAGGGCGAGCCCGATGGTGCCGGCGAGAATGAGCACCGGTCCCCCGGTGATGGCGCGGCGGACGCCGGCGCTGCGGAAGCTCGAGGTGATGACCGCCGCGATGACCCAGCCGGTGGCCAGCAGCGCGGTCATGTAGCCGGCCCAGAGCGGGGGCAGGCCATGCACCTTCTGCAGGAAGAAGGGCGCGAAGATGTCGCTCGAGATCGACGTATTGAAGACGAGGATGGTGAGAAAGAGCGTACCGACCACCGTCGAGGGCGCGAGCGCACCGCGCGGCAGAAGCTGCGACCTGGCCCGCGCTTCGATGCCGCCGAGCAGCACGACGTCGACGACGGCCAACGCCAACAACAGGCCGGAGAGCAGCGGGTTGTCGGTCAGCAGGCTGCTGATCGAAATCAGCAGGATCGCAACGACCACGAGGCCGATCTGCAGGATCGGCGCGCCGGCCCGCGGCTGCATCGCTTCGCGCGCCGGCAAGATGCGGACGGCGCCGAGGGCGAGAACGCCCGCGATCGGCACGACGATGAGAAAGGCCCAGCGCCAGAGATCGTATTGCGCGAAGATGCCGCCGATGGCGGGACCGAGCAGGGTGGCGACGCCCCAGACCACCGCGTTGAGCGCCATGGCGCGCGACCACAGATGCTCGGGGAAGGCGATGCGGATCATCGCCAGCGAGGCCGAGACGAGCAAGCCCGCGCCAAAGCCCTGCACCGTGCGTCCGGCGAGCAGCACCGGCATGCTGGGCGACAGCCCGCAGATCAGGCTGCCGAGGCCGAAGCCGCAGGCGGCAAAGACGTAGACGCCGCGCGGGCCGATGTTGCCGGGACGCACCGCGGCAAAGATCGTGGCAAGGATCGAGGCGACGATGAACAGGGTCGTCGTCCAGGCAAACAGGTCGAGGCCGCCGATATCGTGCACGACCGTGGGTAGCATCGCGGTGCTGATGAAGGCCTCGAGTGCCTGCAGCGTGGTGCCGCCGATAAAGATGGCAACGGCGACGCCGCCGCTCAGGAACAGGGCGCGCCAGGACGTGTCTTTGGTGTCGGAAACGGAGGACATGGGCGACTCGTCAAAATGAACGGCGCAACGCGTACGACCTCAACAATGGTTGAGGTAAAGAGGGAATTTTCGGAGGAAAAATCCGGCGGTCGCGGCCGCGCAACAGTTACGTCGCCGGCTGGGCTGGTGCAAGCGGTGTTCGTACCATGGTTCGAGGGCAGTGCGGCGGCCGCGGGAGGACACGGCCGCCGCTGCAGAGGGCGCGAGAGAAGGGATCGCGCCTCGCTGCCGGCCAGGGAGAATTGGCCGGCAATTCCGCGGCCGAGGCGCCGGGCGCCTCGGGAGAAGGTGCGGGGAGGGCGTTGGGAATGCTGTGACGGTCGCCCACCGTCGAAGCACGCCGCTCCCCGCGGCACCTCAAGTCTGGGGGACCTCAGGTGCCAACTGCGTCGAGCCGTTGGGCGCGGACCCAGAAGCTGACGATATTTGCCGCTTCGCTGCGGTAGGAATTGAGCTCGGCGTGTCGCTCGAACACCGCGGCGGCGCCGGCATCGAGCAGGCGGTTCCGGGTGTCGCGGTCGAGCGAAGGCGCCATGGCGACGACCAGCAAGTCGGGCGCGGCGTGCAGCAGGCGCTCGATGAAGTCGCGCGAGGCGGTGGAAGACGATTTGAGATCGACCAGCACCATCAGGCGCGTCATCAACGGTTGCACCGTGAGCTCGAGCACGGACTCAAGTGCCTTTTCCGGGTCGCCCCCCAGCCAATCGACAAGGGGAGCGTCGTGCGCTGCCAGCATGCGCAGCATCAGCCGGGCCGAATGAAAGTCGTCGTCCACCAGCACAATGGCCGGTTGGCGGATTCCAGCAGAAGTCATCGCGTATCCTTCCCCGCGCCGCGCGGGAGGAATGGTCGTGCTCAAAAATCAGTGGCCGCGTGCCCTGGGAGCGCGACGACAAAGCGGAGGGAGGAACCGCTGTCTGCCGATGAGGTGAATGACGTGCCTCAATCGGCCGCACTGTGCTGCGAACGGGCCGCATATGCCGATTTCGCTCGGCCCCGCCAAGGCTGCACGGGGTAAAGTCCGGGTAAGCCGATTGCATTTTACATGTAAAAAGCCCAGAACTCCTGGCGGCGGAGGAGGGGGACATCCACCGTGCCGGAGAAGGCGCCGAGCCACGAGCAGGTGCGCGCCGCGTTGGACGAACTCCTTGGCTGGCCAGGGATTTCTCGTTCGCCGCAGCTCACGGACCTGCTGCGTTACGTCGTTGAAAAGACCCTCGCGGGTGAGGACGGGGCGATCAAGGCATATTCGATCGCCGTGGACGTCTTCGGAAGGCCGCAGAGCTTCGATCCGCAGGCGGACCCGATCGTCCGGGTCCAGGCACGGCGGCTGAGGACCCTGCTGGAGCAGTTCTACGACACCGGAAAGTCGGCATCGTCCGTGCAGATTCGCCTGCCGCTCGGCCGCTATGTGCCCGAGTTCGCGCTGGCCTCGCCGCGTCTCGAGGCCGCCGGTGACGCGGCGGCGTCCGCGCCGGGCAAGCCGCCAAAACCGGTGGCCGGCGTCGCGGCTCGGCCGTCGCGCCGCTTCTTCTTCAATGCGCTCCTGGGGTTGTGCTTTACGCTGATCGGCGTGGGGCTGGCAGTCGGGCTCGTGCGCTGGTCCCTGCCCGGGCGTCCATCAACGCTCGCCTCGGTGCCGGATTTCCCCTCCGTGACGGTGGGCAGCTTCGACAACCTCACGGGCGAAGCCGGACTTGACGGCCTGACCGCGCAGTTCGGGCCGCAACTGTCAGCCGCGCTCGCCAAGTTCGACTCCATCAAGGTAACGCCCGACACCGCCGCGATGGTGGTACATGGGTCGGTCGAGGAAAAGAACGGCAGCTTCATCGTGAAAGCGCTGCTGTCGCGTGGTGGATCCACGGGCATCGTGTGGAGCGCGACGATCACCCCCGCCTCGCTCGATGCCGGACCGGCGCTCAACAGCGCAGTAGTTACCCTCGCGGCGCAACTGGGCAATGCCAGCGGGCCGCTGCACGCGCCGGGGCGCGCCTGGCTCGCCGAGCAGACCACGACGACGGCCCTGCCGACCCTCTATCTGTGCGATCTGCGGTACATGGCCTGGCGCGACAACCGGCGGATGACCGATGCTGCAACGGCCATCGATTGCTACAACCGGCTGATCGCCACCGACGCCGACAACGCGGTGGCGCTCGCGGCCGTTTCCGGCATCAAGGCGTGGCGCGATCACTACACGGCCGATCCCGACGCCGATCTCAACAAGCTCATGGCAGACGAGACGACGGCGGCGGCGCGCGCGGTATCCTTGCAGCCGGCTGATGCCTTCGTCTACGAGCAGCAGGGCCTGGTGCTCGCACGGCAAGGCTCCCTCGACGCGGCGTTGGGCGCGTTCAGCAAGGCGGTGCAGCTCAATCCGGCGAGCATGGATGCACTCGCCGCAAATGGCCTCGTGCTTTGGCTCACCGAGCGCTACGACGCCGGCAATGCGCTCGCCGAGCGAGCGCTGGCGACGATCCCCTCGCCGCCGCCCTGGTACTACATGACGCGGGCGTTCGAGGCCTTGCGCGAGCGCCATTACTATGACGCGATCGTTGCGGCGCAGGCGCTCGCGGCGGGCGACCAAGAATATGGACCGACCGTCGCGCTGGCGGCCGCCCCGGTGATCGGCCGCAGCGACATCGTCGACCGCTACAAGTCCGAGGTGCTGCAGAACCCGGTTTTCCAGTCGAACGGCATCCTGCCGCGGCTTGGCCTGATGATGAAGCCGCAGGTGCTGCTGGACCGCATGCACGAGGGGCTGGTGCTGGCCGGCATTCCACCGGCGGATTTGACAGGGCCGTTCAGGCCCGATGGAACGCCGCTGCCCTAGTCGTCCCCGCCGAAAAGCTCCGTGGCAATCCGAACGAAAGCGCGGCCGCGCTCTTCGAAGCTGTTGAACACGACACCGGGCCTTTCGAGCTGCCCGTAGCTGGGCGCGCCGGGCGACATGATGATGGTGTCGAACTGGCCGCGCCGGTCGCGCAGCGCTTCCATGCCGGCCTGCAGCGACGTGGCCTCGACGACCTCGACGCCGGGAGCCGCATCAGAGGTGGCAGTAGCGAGCCGTGCCCCGGTGACCGGCAGGGCGAGCAGCACCGTCACGCCGCGCGGCGCCAGCAGCCCGGCGAGCTCGGTGTAGTCCTGCTGGCGCTCATGGCCGCCGGCGATCAGCGCGATGCGGCGGCCGGGATAGGCAGCCAGCGCCGCCTTGGTCGCTTCGGGCGTGGTCGAGATCGAGTCGTTGACGATGGTGATTTCGCCAATGGCGTGCTCTTCGAGTCGATGCGGCAGCGGCTCGAAGGCCTGAATGCCGCGGACGATGCCTTCGAGGCCTGCGCCGGCGGCGAGCGCGATCTGCGCGGCGAGGCGGGCGTTGTCGAGATTGTGCTCGCCCTTGAGCTTGCTGCGCTTCACGGCAGCCACGATGCGGTCGTCGATGAACGGCGCAATCGGCGGCAGCAGGCGGGAGCGGTCGCGCAGCGCCTCGAGCACGAGCGGGTTGTCGCGAGCGCCCTTGCCCAGCGCGACGGGGAAGGGCGTGTCGCGGTCGATGAGGTTGAGCTTGTCGGCGTAGTAGCGCTCGGTGGTGCGGTGCCAGTCGGTATGTTCGGGCGTGAGGTTGGTGACCGCGGCGATGTCAGGCGAAAACGCCATGTCTGCCGTCTGGTAGCTCGACAGTTCGAACACGACGATCTTGTGCTTGTCGGCGATCTCCAGCGGCGCAAGGCCGACATTGCCGGCGAGACCCACGTCGAGCCGGGCGTTGACGAGCATGAGGTGCGTGAGGGTGGCAGTCGTCGACTTGCCTTTGGTGCCGGTGATCGCGACCATCGTGCGGCCGGCGCGATAGTATTCGCCCCAGAGGTTGAGGTTCGAGGTCACTGCGATGCCGGCCTCGCGGGCCGTGAGGAACACCGGCTTGTAGCGTGACACGCCCGGCGACTTGACGATGGTCGCGAAGCGCCGCTGCTCGATGGCGGCTTGCAGGTCGGTCGGCGCGATGAACTCGGCGTCCGCGATATCGGCCGTGCCGCTGTCGACGGTGACGTAGATCTTGAGGTCCGGCGCGCGCGCCTTGAGGAAGGCACGCGTGGAGCGCGCCTCGCGGCCGGCGCCGTAGAGCAGGACGGGGGCGTCAAGCCGCATCGCGGGCGATCCTTTCGGCGAGAGCACGCGGAATGTGGTGCTCGGGGCTGTCGATCATCAACTGGCTCAGGGCTTCGACGAGGCGCGGGCGCCCGTACTGGCGGATGAGATCGTCCCGCAGCGCCACGACGATCGCCGCATCGTCCCAGTCCGGATTGCCGGTGAGGGCGTAAAGGCAGGCCGCGGCCTCCTCGATCTCGCCGACGCATTCCCACGGCTTCTGGCCGGCGAGGCCGGTGAGCTCGCGGAAAGCGTGCTCATGCTGCGGCTGGTCGAGGAGGTTCTGGCCGAAGATGCCGAGCAGGCGCGCCTTGTCCATCACCGGCGCGAGGATCAGGAACGTGAAATGGCATTTTGGGCACTCGCCACACCACAGGGGTCCGGTGTGGCCAGCAAGCTTGAAGTTGCGGTTGCAGCTCGAAAACACGTGATCGTATTTCGTCTCGCGGGCGAAGAGCTTGGCGATCTTGGCCTCGGAGTAGGGGCGAAGCAGCGAGAAATAGCCGAGCGCGCCGCCGGTCGCTTCGGCGAGCACGCCGGCGATGCGGCCCTCGAAATCAAGCGACTTGGAATACTGATGGTTCACCTCGCGGCCGTCATGCACAACGTTGCCCTCCGAGGCCGAGCGCTCGTTGCTCAGCACCACACGGTTATAGGAAAAGAGCATGGCCGTGAGTGCCGCAATCATCGAGTTGATGGCCGTCGAGGGGACGTGGCCATTGAGATAGCCCGGCTCCTTGCCGAGCCGGATCATCTCCGGGTCGAGGATGCGGGTCACGTAGAGCGGCGTTCTTCCGGTCTTGTCGACCGAGCCGAGGATCGGGCCCTTGGGGTTCACTGCGAAGGGCGAATAGTCGATGCCGGCAGCTTCGAGCAACTGCACCGAGACCAGCGAATCCTTGCCGCCGCCGATCGGCAGCAGGACGCGGTCGCGCAGCAGCGGCGAGGGGCGGCCCTTGCGGGTGTCACGGGCGGCTGCGATCTCGATCTTGCCGAAGCGATTGAGATTGTTGCGCGCGTAGAATTCGCCGAGGCCATTGGAATAGACGTCGAGCGCATAGTCCTCGCCGCGCTCGGTCAGCGGAAAGTCGACCGCGATGTGGAGCGGCGCCTTGAGCTTGTAGTAGCTGACGCCGAGTGTGACGGCCGTCAGGTCGAGCAGCTTGCCGAAGGCATCGGACGCGGCCACATCGGCATCGCCGCCGGCGGGGAACTGCAGCGTTTCGATGAAACGGAGGCTGCCGAGCGCATAAAGGAAGCGCGCGATGCCCGTGGCGGCATCGTAGCTCGGCTTCTCTATGCTGAAGTCTTGCGCCAATGGTGCCCTTTCCACCATGTCATCCCCGCGAAAGCGGGGACCTCAGTCATCTTTGCTCGCTCATTCAACGGGGGTTTCCGCTTGCGCGGGAATGACTCCGTGATGGATTGCCCGCACCGGTCAGTAAATCCGCAGACTCAGCCTCAGGACAATATCGGGGCTGAGGCGCTGAAAGCCAAATTCGCGCATCGAGCAGCTCCAGGCGGTGCCGAGGCGCTCGATCTTGAACAGGTTGTAGCGCGCCGGATCTTCGCCACCGTCTTCCCGCTGCGCGGCCCCTGCAGCCGCGACGCCGATCACCGGGACGTCGCCGGTTTTCCCCGGAATGGCGAAGATCGTCGATTTATGGGTGTGGCCGTGGAGGATCAGCTCGGCGCCATGCTCGGCAACCACCTCGCGGAAGCGCTTCGCTCCGCGCAGGCCGAGCCGAAGGCTCCGGGCCTCCTGGTTGGGCGGATGGTGGATGAGCACGACGCGGAAGTAGCCGGCCTCGCCCATCAGCCTGAGGATGCGTCCGAGCCGGTCGGCCTGGTCCTGCTCGAAGCGGCCGATGGCCATGAAGGGGGGCGAGGGAACGCTCGAGCTGCAGCTGATGATGGCGACGTCGCCGATCCGGCGAACGAACGGGAATGGCGCGGAGTCCATCGTTTCACCCCGCATGTAGCCGTTCCAGCGCTCGGCGTTGAAGGCAAAGGTCTGTTTCACATAGGCATCATGGTTGCCGGGCGAGACGCACACCGATTGCTCCTCACCCACGGTCTGCAGCCAGTTCCAGGCGGTGTTCGCCTCGGCCTCGAGGCCCAGGTTGACGAGGTCGCCGGTAACCGCGACGAAATCGGGCTGCTGCTCCTTCATGTGCTGCACGAGATTGTGCAGGCCGTCGCCCGAGAGTGACGAGCGGCGGCGGAGGCGCCAGTTGATGTAGCCGGTGATGCGCTTGTTCATCAGCTCCGACCAGCGCACCGGCGGCAGTGGCGCCAGGTGGATGTCGGAGATGTGCGCGAGGGTAACCATTGGGCGGCGTATGCCATGGCGAGCCCGGCAAGAAAATGGTCGTTGTTACATGGCGGACATTTTGCACCGGCGCGTGGGCTGCTAGGTCAATATCGAATGAACGAGGACACCAGACTTTCGCCTCTGCAACGCGTCCGGACGCGCCTGCACCTGTTCCTGACCGCGGTGCGCAAGCGCCTGACGGTGGGCGTGCGGGCGGTATTGGTCGACGGCGACAAGGTGCTGCTGGTCAAGCATACCTACACGCCGGGCTGGCAGTTCCCCGGCGGCGGTGTCGAGCCCGGCGAAACGGCCGAGGCCGCCGCGGCGCGCGAGGCGCTGGAGGAGACGGGATATCTGGCCGAGGGCCGGCCGCGGCTCGCCGGGTTCTATCTCAATCGCATCGCCGGCGGCAGGCGCGACCACGTGGCTCTCTACGTCTGGCAGAGTTTTCGGAAGCAACGGCCGTTCCGGCCCAATCTCGAGATCGCACAATGCCAGTGGTTCGACATGAACGACCTGCCGCCGGACGTCGGACAGGGAACGGCGCGGCGGATTCGCGAGATTGTCGAGGGCACGCCGCCCGCCGCCGAGTGGTGAGCTAGAGGAAGTCGAGCTCCGGTCCGACCGGCACGATCTGGGTCGGATTGATCCGGGTATGGCTCCAGTAATAGTGCGTCTTGATGTGGTCGATATGGATGGTGTCGCGCACTCCGGGAGTCGCCACCAATCCCTTCAGGTAGTGCGAAATATTGGGATAATCAGCGAGTTGCCGGATGTTGCACTTGAAGTGCCCGTAGTAGACGGCGTCGAAGCGAACGAGGGTGGTAAAGAGCCGCCAGTCGGCTTCGGTGGGTGCGTCGCCGGCGAGGTAGGCGCTCTCGCTGAGGATGTCCTCGATCCAGTCGAGTGAGGCAAACAGTGCCCGGACGTTGTCCTCATATACCGCCTGCTTGGTGGCAAAACCGGCCTTGTAGACGCCGTTGTTAACGGTGTCGTAGATGGTCGCGTTGAGCTCGTCGATGTGCGTCCGCAGCGGCGCGGGATAGTAGTCGTCGTCGTTGCCCGTGAGCCCGTTGAACGCCGAGTTGAGCATGCGGATGATCTCGCCGCTCTCGTTGCTGACAATGGTCTCCCGCTGCTTGTCCCAGAGCACGGGCACGGTGACGCGGCCAGTGTAGTCGGGCCGCGCCTTCTGGTAGATTTGGTAGAGATGGTCGACGCCGTAGAGATCGTCTCCCGTCGCCCCCCAGTCCTTGAAGGTCCAACCGGTCTCGTCGGGCATTTTCGGCGATACCACCGAAACCGAAATCAGGTCCTCGAGCCCCTTCAGGGCCCGGAAAATCAGCGTGCGATGGGCCCAGGGGCAGGCATAGGACACATACAGGTGGTAGCGCCCTGGCTCCGCCTTGAACCCGTCCTCGCCGGTCGCACCGGCGCTGCCGTCGACAGTGATCCAGTTGCGGAAGGCGGACTCGCCACGGATGAACTTTCCGCCGGTCTTGCTGGTGTCGTACCACTCGTTGGTCCAGCTGCCGTCCACCAATCGTCCCACAATCGTCTCCTTTTGGTCCTGCCGGCGCCAGACTTAGGGGCTCGCATCACAATCACCAAGCGTTAACGCCGAGGTCTTGAAATGCGCTGCGATCTCCATGATTTGACGTTTACGCGCTGCCCGGCTGGTGCTAATGCGCAGTTCAGGCGTCAGGAGGCGCCCAGGATGGAGAACGTCGTTCATGTGACCCGACGACCCTAAAGGTCGGGAGCCGGCTGCAAGTCCGGCGCGTTAGTCCTTTTTGCCTGACTTTCAGGGACTTCCACGATGAACGTTCAGTCTGTCTACGAGCCGGCGCCGCCGGCGCCTCCGCAACCTGCTGTGCCCACTTGGCGCTTTGCCACGCCCGACGACGATGCCTTCGTCGAGGATCTGCAGGCGCTGGCTTTCGGCCCCGGACGCTTCGCCCGGACGGCCTTCAGGGTGCGCGAACGCTTCCCGATCGACAAATCCCTTTCCCTCATCGCCGAAGTCGACGGCATCCCCTGCGCGTCGGTGTGGATGACCCCCATCAGCGTGGGCGGTCTCGACGGCTACATGCTCGGCCCCCTGGCGACGCATCCGAACTTTCGCAAACGCGGCATCGGCAAGATGCTGGCCAGGGAAGTGACCCGGCTGGCGCTCGAACGCGGGCAGGGCAGCTTCGTCATCCTCGTGGGCGACCGCGACTACTATTGTCCTCTCGGCTGGCAGCCGACGACCCTGGGGGCGGTGCAGTGGCCCGGCCCCGTCGACCCGTCGCGCGTGCTCGTCTATTCTGACGACAAGACTCTGGCGGCGCGGATCAAAGGCAGGATCGGCGCGTTCGGAGCGAAGAAACACTCGTAGCGCCGTTCGGCGCAAAACGCGCCAGGCGCCTATGGGGATCGTGCACTGTGTCGGCCGCCGATGAACTGATCGAACGAATCAGGCTTCGGCTGCTGCCCGATCCGCAGGCGGCGGAGGAAACCGCGTCCCTCGTTCCCGACTGGATGCCGGAAGGCGGGTTCAGCAGTCCCCGGCGCGATGCGGCGGTGCTGATCGCGCTGGTGCGCCGGGGCGAGGCGCTGAGCGTGCTCTATACCGAGCGCTCGCCCGATCTGCGCTCGCATTCGGGCCAGGTCGCGTTTCCCGGTGGCAAAATCGACCCGACCGACGCAGGGCCGAGTGAAGCGGCGCTGCGCGAGGCGAACGAGGAGGTCGGGCTCGACCCAGCCGATGCGCGGCTCCTCGGCTACATGCCGGCCTATTTCACCGGCTCGAACTACCTGATCACGCCGGTGGTGGCGGAGGTACGGCCGCGGCGGCCGTTCGTCGAAAACCCAGGAGAGGTCAAGACCGTGTTTGAGGTGCCGCTCGACCTGCTGATGCAGGAGCAAAGCTTCGGCACCTTCCACATCGAGGCCCGCGGCCGCGATCATACCACCTGGCAGATCGCGCATGACGGGCCGCTGATCTGGGGTATCACAGCCAACCTGACGCGCAACTTCTACGAGCTGGTCCTGCGCGCGGAGGCGGCGGCATGACCCCCGAAACCGCAATCGCCCGGCTCAAATCCGCCGAATGGCTGCAGCGGCCGGAGACGCAACAGGTGTTCGCGCTCCTCGACGGCCACAGGCGACGGACGAGGGCAGTCGGCGGCATCGTGCGCGACACGCTGCTCGACCGCTGGCGCGAGCGGCCGGAGATCGACTTCGCCACCGAGCTGACGCCGGACGAGGTGACGAAGCGGGCGCAGAAGAACCATGTTCCAGTCTATCCGACCGGTATCGAACACGGCACGGTGACGCTCAGGGTCGGGGACCTTGTGGCCGAGGTCACGACTTTGCGCGAGGACGTCGAGACCTACGGACGGCACGCCAGGGTGCGGTTCGGCAAGGATTGGCACCGCGATGCCGGGCGACGTGATTTCACGCTGAATGCCCTCTACGCCGAGGCGGACGGAACGCTGTTCGATCCGCTCGGCGGGATCGATGATTGCCTGTCAGGCGTGGTGCGGTTCATCGGCGACGCGGATCAGCGCATTGCCGAGGACCGGCTGCGGGTTTTCCGGTTTTTCCGCTTTTCGGCGAGCCACGGGCAGGAGCGGTTCGATCCTGCGGGACTGGCGGCCGCCGCACGGGCGCACGACCAACTCGACGAGCTTTCGGCGGAGCGTGTGGGGCAGGAGATGCGGCGCATGCTGGCGCTGCCGAAGGTGGCCCAGACCGTCTCGATAATGACCGGCGCGCAGATCCTGCATTTCCCGGCGCCCCTCGTGCTGGCGCTCGAGACCTATGAGCGGCATGCGCACAAGGCGACGCTGATGGCCCGGCTCGCGCTTCTCGTCGACGCGCTCGGCGCGGACACGCTGCAGGCGCGCTGGCGGCTGTCGAACGACGATCGCAAGGCGGCCGAGCACACCCTGGCCGCGGCGCGGCTCTGTATCGACTTCCACATCAATGAGGCCGCATATCGGTACCCCGCGACGCTGTCGGATGCGGTGGACGTGGCATCGACCCTTGCCGGATGGACCGAGGCGGGACGAGCGGCGGTGACACAGCGGCTCGAGGGGATCGAGGTGCCAAGATTTCCGCTCGGCGGCAACGACCTGATCCAGCGCGGCATCCAGCCCGGCCCGGCCCTGGGGGCCGAGCTCGAGCGGCTCGAGAAGGAGTGGATCGCCAGCGATTTCCGGCTCGGCCGGATGGACCTGCTGGCGATGGTGCGCCCAGGCTAGCGGGCGGCAGTGCCGGTTACTGCGCCGGCTGCATGTCGTGGATGCGTTCCTTGATGCGAGCGATCATCTCGGGTCGCACCACGGTTTCGCCGTGCACCTCGCGCAGGTGCTCCGCCGCCCGGCGCACGATCTCGGCCTCTTGCTTGGCGCTGGTGTGCCATGGGCAGCCCGGCACGAGGCATTCATATTGTTTCATCGCAACCTCCACTTGCCCTCGACGACTGAACGATAGAGCAAGGACGGAAGTTCCGCGCTATGGCCAACGCACCTCAGGCGGCATCGAGCTCAGGATGGCTTCGATGTTGCCGCCGGTCTTCAGCCCGAAGGTCGTGCCGCGGTCGTAGAGCAGGTTGAACTCGACGTAGCGGCCGCGACGCACCAGCTGCTCGTGGCGATCGGCCTCGCCCCAGGCGTGCAGGTAGTTGCGCCGGACGAGCTGCGGATACACGTCCAGGAAGGCGCGGCCGACGTCCTGGGTGAAGGCGAAGTCGCGGTCCCAGTCGCCCGAGCTCAACTGGTCGTAGAAGATGCCGCCGATGCCGCGCGCCTCGTTGCGATGCTTGAGCCAGAAGTATTCGTCGCACCAGGCTTTGTACCGCGGATAATCGATGCCCGGGTGACGGACGCAGGCAGCCTTCATGGCGGCATGGAAGTCGATGCTGTCGGGGTCGGTCTGGGTGCGGCGGCGGTCGAGCACCGGGGTCAGGTCGGCGCCGCCGCCAAACCAGTATTTGCCGGTGACGATCATTCGCGTGTTCATGTGCGCCGCCGGCACGTGCGGGCTCCAGGGATGGATGATCACCGAAACGCCGGCGCTCCAGAACTCGTCCCCGGCCTCGGTATGCGGCATCTGCCGCGCGAATTCCTCGGTGAAGCGGCCATGCACCACCGAGATATGGACGCCGGCCTTTTCGAACACACGGCCATGCAACAGTCCGATCTCGCCGCCGCCGCCGTCGCTGCGGGTCCATGGCTTGATTTCGAACCGGCCGGGCCGATGGCTGCGGTCGTCGATGCCGCCCTCGGTCTCGATGGCTTCGAGCCGGGCGCACAGATCGTCCCGTACCAGCCGGAACCAGTCGGCGGCCATTTGTTTCTTGAGGTCCATGTCGTCGGGAAGGGTCATGTCAAGCTCGCGAAGGCCTCGGTCTGGCGCATTGCCTCGCCCAGTATCATTGCAGCGGCAACGGCGACGTTGATGGAGCGCAAACTGGGCCGCATCGGAATGCGGACGCGCAGGTCGGCGCCCGCCGCAACCTCGTCCGGCACGCCGGCGCTCTCGCGGCCGAGCATGAGCACGTCGTTGCCGTCGTAGCGGGCAGCATACGCCGAATCGGAGCTCTTGGTGGTGAGCAACACCAGGCGCCGCGCCGAGTCACGGCGCCAGCGATCGAAGTGGTCATAGCTGTCGTGTTCGACGACCTCCGCGAGGTCGAGATAGTCGAGACCGCCGCGCTTCAGCTCACGCCGCGAGAAGGGGAAGCCGGTCGGATGGATGATGTGCACGGCAACGCCCAGACATGCACCGAGCCGCAGCAGAGTGCCGGTGTTCTGGGCGATGTCGGGCTGGTAGAGGGCGAGTTCGACGGGCACCTCGTTCTCCTCTTTCGCAGGGTGCGGGCAGGCCAGTGGGTATAGTGTCGCAGACCCGTTTTCGCCCCGGTATCCCGGCTGGACAAGCGCAGAGGAGAGTGCAAAAAGACACCCAAATCACGCGCCCCCGAGGCGGGTGAGGGCATTGTCGCGCGCGGTGCGGGGGCTCCGTAAAGTGGCGCGAAATCAGGCAATAGGCGGGGATTTTTCGACCTTGGCGACAGAATCGAATTTGGCGCACGACGAGACCCCCGATCCCGGCAAGCGCGACTTCCTCTATATCGCGACTGCGGCGGTCGGCGTGGTAGCCGTGGGCGGCATCGTTTGGCCGCTCATCAACCAGATGAATCCGGACGCCTCGGTGCTCGCCCTGTCGTCGATCGAATACGACCTCAGCAAGATCGAGACCGGCCAGGCCGTCACCATCAAGTGGCGCGGCATGCCGATCTTCGTGCGCAACCGCCCGCAAAAGGAAATCGACGAGGCGCGCGCGGTGCCGATGGATCAGCTCAAGGATCCGCAGACGGACCAGGATCGCGTCAAGGCCGGCCACGACAACTGGCTGGTGATGATTGCGCTGTGCACGCATCTGGGCTGCATCCCGATCGGCGAGTCGGGCGACTACGGCGGCTGGCTCTGCCCGTGCCACGGATCGCAATACGACACCTCGGGCCGTATCCGCAGGGGCCCTGCGCCCAAGAACCTGGTGATCCCGCCGTACAAGTTCCTGACGGACACCAAGATTCAGATCGGTTGAGGGAAAGCAGCTAGATGTCCGCGCACGAGACCACCAAATACGTTCCCTCCCACCCGGTCGCGAGATGGTTTGAAGACCGACTGCCGCTCCTCGGCTTTTCCAAGGAGCTGATGGACTACCCGACGCCGAAGAACCTCAACTACTGGTGGACGTTCGGCGGCATCCTCGCCTTCATGCTCGGCGTGCAGATCGTCACGGGCATCATCCTTGCGATGCACTACACGCCGAACGCTGCGCTGGCTTTCGACTCGGTCGAAATGATCAAGCGCGACGTCAATGGCGGCCGCATCCTGCAGTCGATCCATGCGACCGGCGCGACGATGTTCTTCTTCGCCGTCTACATCCACATCTTCCGCGGCCTCTATTTCGGGTCCTACAAGGCGCCGCGCGAGGTGCTGTGGATCCTGGGCGTCATCATCTACCTGCTGATGATGGCGACCGCGTTCATGGGCTATGTCCTGCCATGGGGCCAGATGAGCTTCTGGGCCGCCTCGGTGATCACCAATATCTTCTCGGCGATCCCGATCGTGGGCGACCCGATCCTGCAGTTGCTGCGCGGCGGCTTCTCGGTCGACAACCCGACACTCAACCGCTTCTTCTCGCTGCACTACCTGCTGCCGTTCATCATCGCGGCGGTGGTCGTGCTGCACATCTGGGCGCTGCACGTACCGGGGAACAACAACCCGATCGGCGTCGAGGTGAAGGACAAGCGCGACACCGTGGCCTTCCATCCGTTCTACACGATGAAGGATCTGTTCGCGATCGTGGTGTTCTGTATCCCGTTCGCCTGGCTGGTGTTCTTTGCGCCGAACATCCTGCTCAGCGCCGACAACCACATCATGGCCAACCCGCTGGTGACGCCGCCGCACATCGTGCCGGAGTGGTACTTCCTGCCGTTCTACGCGATCCTGCGCGCCTTCGACTTCAACTTCATCCTCGACAGCAAGCTGCTGGGCGTCATCTTCTTCGGCGGCTCGATCCTGATCCTGTTCTTCGTGCCGTGGCTCGATACGAGCAAGGTCCGCTCGGGCAACTATCGTCCGGCGTTCCGCTGGTTCTACTGGCTGTTCGTCATCAACTTCCTGGCGCTGATGTGGTATGGGTCGCAGGAGCCGGCGACGCCGGTGATCGGCCCGTTCACCGTCGCCGACACCAGCAAGCTTTCGGTGCTCTACTACTTCGCGTACTTCCTCGTGATCCTGCCGCTGCTCGGCCGGTTCGAGAAGCCGCGGCCGCTGCCCAACTCGATCTCGGAGGCAGTACTGACCCAGCCTCGCGCCGTGAGCGGTGCCGATCCTGCCATGCCGACCGCCCACTGACCCCGGACCCACACAGAATGATCAACGCAAAGACCATTTTCGTGGCTGGCCTGATGGGGCTCAGCCTGATGTCGACCTCGGCCCTGGCGCAGGACGCATCGTCTTCGGCGGCGTCCACGGCGGCGCCGGCATCATCCGCCGCCGCACCGGCCACCTCGTCGGCTTCGGCAACGCCGGCGGTGGCGGAGGGCGATACGGTCGTCAAGCAGCACTGGAGCTTCGCCGGACCGTTCGGCACCTTCGACAAGAATCAGCTGCAGCGTGGCTTCCAGGTGTTCAAGGAGGTCTGCTCGACCTGCCACTCGGCGCACCTGCTGGCGTTCCGCAATCTCTCCGAGCCCGGCGGGCCGGAGTTCACCGAAGCGCAGGTGAAGGCGCTCGCCGCCTCGTACACCATCAACGATCCCGATGCCGACGGCGGCAAGCGTCCGGGGCTGCCGTCCGACACCTGGCCCGGTCCGGACCAGACCCCGGCCGACCTCAAGGCGGCCTTCGGCATCGTCCCGCCGGACATGTCGGTGCTGGCCAAGGCGCGCAGTACTGAAGACCGATTCCCGAATTGGATCTTCAACTACTTCACCACCTATTCGGAAGGCGGCCCGGATTACATCCACGCGCTGCTCACCGGCTATGAGGACCCCCCGGCGGACTTCAAGCTGCCCGACGGCAAGTTCTACAACCGCATCTTCCCCGCCCATGCGATCGGCATGCCGCCGCCGCTGACCGATGGCGCGGTGCAGTACGCGCCGGGCCCCGATGGCTCGACCGTGCCGCTCACCGTCGACCAGTATGCCAAGGATGTCGCGGCGTACCTGATGTGGCTGTCCGAGCCGCACCTGGACCAGACTAAGTCGGCGGGCTTCCGGGTGATGGCCTTCCTGCTGCTGTTCGCCGTCCTGATGTGGATGGTCAAGCAACGGCTGTGGCGCAAGGTCCACTGAGACCGCGGGACTTCGAAAGGGCGCCGCTGGCGCCCTTTGCATTTGCGCGCTTGGCGCGGCGCCGGCGCCGGCGCTAGATTGACAGGGAATCGTTCGGGAGGATCGCCATGCCGTTCATCCGCACTGCCGCCGCCGTCGTGGGTGTCGCCATTGCGGCGGCGCGTCATCCGACTGTCCGTGCGGCGGTCCGTGCGGCGCCGCTCCTGATCACGCCGAAGATGCGGGCGGCGGCGACCGAGGCGACCCTCGATACAGCCTTCCGCGCGGGCGTCATTGCCCGCAAGCTCGTCCGCAGGTGACCTCGCTGGGCGAACAGCGAATAGAGAGTAGCCAATAGAACGGAGTCGGATAGACTGTTCGCCACGCTACTCGCTACTCGCTGCTGGCCCATGCTCGATCTCAAATCGTTGATCCGATCCATCCCGGACTATCCCAAGCCCGGCATCCTGTTTCGTGACATCACCACGCTCATCGAGCACCCGCAGGGCTTCAAGGAGAGCGTCGAGCGGCTCGCCGATGCGCACAAGGGGCTGGGCATCACGCACGTCGCCGGCATCGAGGCGCGCGGCTTCATCTTCGGCGCCGGTGTCGCCATCGAAATGGGCGTGGGGTTCGTGCCGATCCGCAAGCGGGGCAAGCTGCCGGGGGCGACGATCGGACAGAACTACACGCTCGAATATGGCGTCGATACCATCGAGATCCACGCCGACGTGCTGAGCAACGTCCACAAGGTGCTGCTGATCGACGACCTCATCGCGACGGGGGGAACGGCGCTCGCCGCGGTCGGATTGCTGCGGCGCACTGGTGCGGTGGTCGAGAACGCCGGGTTCGTCATCGACCTGTTCGACCTCGGCGGGGCCGACCGGCTGCGCGAGCTGGGTGTCAGGATCGAAAGCCTGGTGCCGTTCGAGGGGCACTAGCTCAGGCGCAGCGCGATCACGCCGGCGGCGATGATTACCGCAGCGGCGATGCGCAGCGCAGTGACTTTCTCCTTGAGCACGAAGACGGCGATGAGCGTGCCGAAGACGATCGAGGTTTCGCGTAGGGCGGCCACCAGCGGGATCGGCGCCTCGGTCATGGCGAAGAGCACGAGGCCGTACGAGCCGAGCGTGCCGATCCCGCCCACCAGGCCATACACCCAGTTGCGACGCGCGTAGGCGACGATCTGCGGCCGGCGCAACAGCGCCCAGGCGACCAGCGGAGCGCCGGTTAGAACGAAAATCCACATCGTATAGGCGATGGGTGAGCCGGCGACGCGCACGCCCAGCCCGTCGGTCAGCGTGTAGCTGGCGATCACCAGCGCATTGAGCAGGGCGAATCCAAGCCCCTTGCGGTCGCCATGGTGGCCGCGCAGGCCCAGCAGCATGGTGAGGATGCCGGCTGAGATCAGCGCGACGCCCGTCCATTGCAGCACACCGAGGGTGGTGCCCAATAGGGACGCGGAGACGACCGCCACCAGCAGCGGCGGGATACCGCGCATCAGCGGGTAGGCGTGGCTCATGTCGGCGTGGCGGTAGGCGAAGGCGATCAGCGCGTAGTAGATGATCTCGAGTACGCCCGAGATGCAGAGATAGAGCCAGGCGGGTGCGGCGACCGGCGTCAGGAACGGCAGCATCACGGCGCCGATCAGCCCGCCGAAACCCGCGACGAGGATGGTCGTGAGCAGCGTGTCGCTGGCGCCTTTGACGACGGCGTTCCACAGGGCATGCAGCGCCGCGGCGGCCAGGACGATGCCGAAGATGGTGAGCGACAAGGAAGGGGCGGATCCAGGCGGGATGTCGCCTGCAGCATTAAACCTAGCGCGGAGTGCAGGCCAGTACGGGCTTGTCGGATGTGTAGAGCGTCAACAGGTCATTGCCGGCCTGGTCCACGGTGACGAGGCCGTAGGTGATGCCGACGGTCGTCAGGTTGCCGTTGAGGAACTTGAGGCCGTCCGAGCCCATCTGCGCGTCGCCCGTGCCCGAGGCGCTCGAGCCGAACGTCGCCGACGCATAGCCGTAGGAGCCCTGGAAAACGGTGAGGAGGCCCGCCTTGGAGTTGTCGACCAGCGCGATACAGCCCCAGTTGCCTTCGGCCGGACTGACCGTCACCGGCTGCGAAGCCTGCGATGGCGGCGCTACCGTATCGTCCTGCGCCGGCGCCGGAGCGGTGAGCAGGAGGAGGGCCATCAGGGACGGAGCGGCGGCGTGGATCGGGCGCATGAGGTTATCCGTTGCGAGGCAGCAACTTCCCCAAAACCGGGAGTCGCGTCAACGCCATCAGCAGACGCATGCTTAGCGGCATTTTGTAGTCGCGGAGCTTGGAGAACCCCACCAATTCGGCGTGATAGACGAGCTCGCCGCGCTGGTTGGTGGCCTCCAGCGTGTTGAACAGCAGGCCCCAGCCGGGAATCGAGTTCGACGGCCGCTTGCTGGTCACCACCAGCGTGTAGGTCACGCGGTCGCCGGGGCGCACCGGCACCTTGAACTCCATCTTGTTGACGCCGGGGGAGGGGCCCGAAACGCCGGGCTCCTCACCCAGTCCACGCAGGCGCTCCTCTTCGGCGAACAGCGCATCGACCATGTGCCGGTGGCCGACCGTCACCGTATGCCAGCCGGAGGCGACGAGTCCGCCGAAATGACTGTGTGTGGCGGCCTCAGGGTCCACGTGGAAATATTGCGGATCGTACATCCGGCCGAAGCGGATGATTTCCTCTTCGGTGAAGTCGTGGCTGCCGAGCGGGAACACCTCGTCGATGACGATGTCTTCGAACCAGCGGGTCATGCACGCCTCATGGGTTCTCGCCCTCGATCAGCGGCACGGACGGATCGCGCAACTCGATGAGATTGGCGAGCCGCATGCTCATCACCGGCTCGCTCCTCTGGTTGCGGACGTCGAAATCCAGCGTGACGATGCCGCGTTCGGGGTGGTGGCGCGAGCGGCGCAGGCCGGCGATCGTTGCGGTGCCGCCGATGGTGTCCCCCACCATCACCGGCTTTTTCCACTTGAGGTCGGAAAAGCCGAGGCCACCCATCGAGGCGATGGTGTTGAGGAAGCTGTCGCCGAGCATCCTGAGGCTCAGCGCCGCCGTCTGCCAGCCCGAGGAGGCGAGGCCGCCCAGCAGCGAAGCTTTGGCGGCCGCTTCGTCGAGATGGAACGGGAACGGATCGAACTCGCGCGCGAAGGAGACGATCATCTCCTTGCTCACGGTGGTCGTGCCGATATCGATCACCTCGCCGACGGCAAGGTCTTCGTAATGCCGGCGGTTCTGCGTAACCGGGTTCATCGCGCATTGACGTATAGGTCAACGTGCGTCCTGGCGGCAAGCGCGAAGCAGAGGGCGGCGGGCGTCCTCTTTCCTCCGGCGGCCTAGTGTCCGAGTTCGAGCACCGTACTGCCCGATACAGGGTCGGTGACGCCGAGGCCGTTGCCGAGGTCCTCGAGCAGCTCGCGGACGTCGTCGAGAGCACCGATCATCTGGGGCCGGGCTGCGACGATGTCCTCGAACTTGTCCCACTTTCCGATGAAGCAGTAGGTCCGATCGCCGGTCTTGATCAGCGCGAGATCGCGGACGCCCTTGACGTCGTTCATGGAGTCGCGCTGCCGTTTGATGAATTCGCTGTCCATTCCAGGCTTTACCCGGAAACGCACTACATTGTAGGCCGTCATTCCAGTCTCCCTGGGGAAAGTTACCCTCACGCGAGACAGGTTAGACCCGCCTATGCCGGCGGGGCAACAGGGCGCGGCAGCGCCTCAGGTGTTGAACTTGAACAGCATGACGTCGCCGTCCTTGACGACGTACTCCTTGCCTTCGTCGCGGGCCTTGCCGGCTTCCTTGGCCGCGACTTCGCCCCCGAGCGCGACGTAGTCGTCGTAGGCGATGGTCTGGGCGCGGATGAAACCGCGTTCGAAGTCGGTGTGGATCACGCCGGCCGCCTGCGGGGCGCGGTCGCCCTTGTGGATGGTCCAGGCCCGCGCCTCTTTCGGGCCGGCAGTGAAATAGGTTTGCAGCCCAAGCAGTTGGTAGGCTTCCCGGATCAATCGATTCAAGCCGGGTTCGTGCAGGCCCAGGGAGTCGAGATATTCGGCCTGCTCCGCGTCTGGCAGTTGGGCCAGTTGACTCTCGATCTCGGCGGAAATGACGATCACCGCGGCATTGTGCTGCTTGGCATAGGCCTCGACCGCTTTGGTCATGGCGTTGCCGGTCGCGGCTGAGGCCTCGTCGACGTTGCACACGTAGAGCGCCGGTTTAGAGGTCAAGAGCTGCAACTCGCGGAACGGCTTCTCCTCGTCGGCGGAGCGCTGCACCAGCCGCGCCGACTTGCCCTCGCGGAGCAGGGCCAGGCTGCGGTCGATCAGGTCGAGCGTGAGCTTGGCCTCCTTGTCGCCCTGCTTGGCTTTCTTTTCGACGCCGGTGCGGCGCTTTTCGAGGCTTTCGAGGTCGGCCAGCATCAGCTCGGTCTCGACCACTTCGGCATCGGCGATCGGGTCGACCTTGTTGGCGACGTGGATGATGTTGCCGTCCTCGAAGCAGCGCAGCACGTAGGCGATGGCATCGCACTCGCGGATGTTGGCGAGGAACTGGTTGCCGAGGCCTTCGCCCTTGCTCGCGCCTTTCACCAACCCGGCAATGTCGACGAAGCTCATACGGGCCGGGATGATCTGCTGGCTCTTGGCGATGGCTGCGAGTTTGTCGAGGCGCGCATCCGGGACCGCCACCTCGCCGGTGTTCGGTTCGATCGTGCAGAAGGGGAAGTTGGCCGCCTGCGCGTTGGCGGTGCGGGTGAGGGCATTGAACAGCGTCGACTTGCCGACATTGGGCAGGCCGACAATGCCCATTTTGAAGGCCATGTCGGGATCTCGTTTCAGGTGCTGGCGGCAGCAGATGGGTCGGATCGGCGCAACTGTCAATGGTCGCGAAGATCGCGGGGGACCACGCGGGGCGCGAACAAATTGCCACGATTGCGCCATAGGTTCGCGACGTCGCCGCACGGTCAGGCTCACGGGTTGCGACGCAACCGCCATCGAGAACATTGGAGACAATGCAATGACTGAGGGTAAGCTTTCGCGCCGTGATAGCCTCAAGGGCCTCGCGCTCCTGGGCGCCGGCGCGGTGACCGCCACTGCCGTCACCGGCCTGACCGCCGAAGCGGAGGCCGCGCAGGTCCACATGGACATCGCGCTCGGAACGCTCAACACCGCGCTGCACCAGCTGCAGGACGCGATTCCCGACAAGGGGGGCCATCGCGTCAAGGCGATCGCGCTCGTCAGGGAGGCAATCGCCCAGGTCGAGCTTGGCATCAAAGCCGGCCGCTAAAGCGCTTCGGTGCCGGCGCTCGTGCCGGCACCCTTCATTCGGGTTTTTTTCCCAAAACCTTGCGCAACATCGCCGCCATCGGCCCCTCCTCAGGCACATTCGCCTGCAATGGCTTCTGCCGCGCGGCGCGGACGTGGCTCTGCGGCTGCGGCGCCTTCTTGCGTGTCGGGTCCGCCGTGGGCGGGCGCTCGGGCCGCTCGGCCGCGTCGCCCTGTACGGCGATGGCCAGCTTGTTCATCAGGGTATTGTCGTCGCCCTTGACCAGAAGCTCGGCGTTGTCGGCGAGGGTTCCGAGCAGGGGCTCGAGCCAGTCGAGGTCGGCCTTGCTGAAATCGCCCAGCACCCACGGCATCACCCGGTCCTTGTGGCCGGGGTGGCCGATGCCGAGGCGCACCCGCCGGTAGTCGGTGCCGATGCGCGGGTCGATCGAACGCAGGCCGTTGTGGCCACCGTTCCCGCCGCCCCGCTTGATCCGCGCCTTGCCCGGGATGAGGTCGAGCTCGTCGTAGATCACGGTGATGTCGGCTGGCGTCAGCTTGTAGAATTGCGCAACCGCCTCAACGCTTTCGCCCGAGGAGTTCATGAAGGTCTGCGGCTTGAGGATGAGCACGCGCTCGCCGGCGATGCTGCCTTCGCTGAGCAGGCCTTTGAACTTTTCGCGGAAGGGCGGGAAACCATTGCGCCGGGCAATTTCCTCGGCGGCGAGGAAGCCGATGTTGTGCCGGTTCCTCATGTATTTCTCCCCGGGATTGCCGAGGCCGACGATCAGGTGCATCGCCTCCCTCCGGGGTGTGATGAGAGAAGGGGCGGCTGTCGCCGCCCCGTCGCAAGCTTACTTCTTGGCCGGCGCGTTGCCGCCCGGAGCGGCGCCCTTGGCCGGCGCAGCGCCGGCGGCAGGAGCCGCAGCACCAGCGGCTGGGGTTGCGGCAGCGCCTTCCGCCGGAGCAGCGGCGGCGGCTTCGTCGGACTTGAGGGCCGACGGCGCAGCGATGGTGGCGATGGTGAGGTCGGTCTCGTGCGTGCGGACGGAGGCGCCCGTGGGCATCTGGATCGAGGACAGGTGGATCGGATCGCCGATCTCCCGGCCGGTCAGGTCGACCGTCAGCGACTCCGGAATGGAGTCGGCCGGGACCTGCAGCTCGAGCGTGTGGTGCACGATGTTGAGCACGCCGCCCTTCTTGATGCCCGGGCTCTGCTCCTGGTTGACGAAGTGGACCGCCACCTGGACGTTAAGCTTGGTGTGGGCGCCGACGCGCAGGAAGTCGACGTGCATTGCCTTGTCGCTGACGACATCGAGCTGGTAGTCGCGCGGAATGACGCGGTGCTTGGTGCCCTCGACGTCGAGTGTGATGACGTGGCTCAGAAAGCCGCCGGCATAGATCGACTTCATTGCCTCGTTGTACGAGATCGAAATGGGGGTAGGGTCTTTCTTGTCGCCGTAGATGACGGCGGGAATCCAGCCTTCACGACGCAGTGCACGAGCGGCCCCCTTGCCCACCCCGCTCCGCGACTTGGCCTTCAGCTCTTTGACTGCAGTAGCCATGGAACAAGTCCTTGGGTTGGTGCGATGGCGGGCCTGTTCGAAGCCCAAAACATCGCGCGCCCGTCCTCCAGGGGTGACGAGCGCTTCATGGCGCGGGTCTATAGTGGAAACGG
>JBQCIY010000059.1:0-11855 GCA_051953275.1 Devosia sp.
CGCCGGCCTCGTCGCCATCAACCAGTCGGCCAACTACGTCTCGCTGACGCTGCAGGACGACACCCCGGTCGGCACCGTCCGCGTCGCGCTGGTCTTCGACAAGCAGACGCAGGACCTCAACCAGTGGGTCCTCACCAACCCTGACGGCAGCGAGCTGACCTTCTCGGTCTACGACGTGAAGCAGGGCATCCCCATCCCCGCCCCCTACTTCTACCTCAACATCACCGACTACAATCAGACGAAGTCGCCATTCAGCTGAGTCCGGCATTACCCTCCTGGCACGGCGCTGGCACCGCTCACACTCGGGCATCGCCCTCTCGGTTCCGTCATGGCCGGACTTGATCCGGCCACCTAGACGCACCATCGGCGTTCGCTGCATGCTCAGTTGGGTCCGCGGGTCGAGCCCGCGGATGACGGAGCGGAGGGGCTGGCGCCCTGAGCCCGCGCTGCTGTCGAAATCCGCGCTGGCGTCGTTGAACCGCTCTCGCCCGCAACAGGCCGCGTGACTCGGACCGCATTTGCAGGCATGAGCACACCATGCCGTCCCTTGCCACCTGGAACATCAATTCGGTCCGCCTGCGCATGCCGCTGGTGCTGCGCTTCCTCAAGGCCCATCCCGTCGATGTGCTGTGCCTGCAGGAGATCAAGTGCGAGACGCAGCAATTCCCGTTCAAGAAGTTCGCCCGCGCTGGTTACCCGCACCACGCCGTGCACGGCCAGAAGGGCTATCATGGCGTCGCCATCGTCTCGCGCCATCCGCTGACCGATATTTCGAGCCGCGTGTTCTGCGAGATCCAGGACAGCCGTCATGTCTCGGCGATCGTCGATTTCGGCCGCGGCCCGCTGACCGTCCACTCGATCTACATCCCGGCCGGTGGCGATATTCCCGACCCCGAGGTCAATCCGAAGTTCCGCCACAAGCTCGATTTCCTCGCCGAGCTGAAGACCTGGTTTGGCGAGGCGCATTTCAGGGAGCGGCAGTTGATCTGCGGCGACTTCAATGTCGCACCGCACCCCGATGACGTCTGGAGCCACAAGCAGCTCCTGAAGATCGTCAGCCACCCGCCTGTCGAGACCGAAGCGCTCGACGCGCTGCTGGTCGGCAACCACGGCTGGACCGACCTCGTGCGCAAGCACCTGCCCTATGGCCAGAAGCTGAGCTCGTGGTGGAGCTACCGCGCGCTCGACTGGCAGGCCTCCAACCGCGGCCGCCGGCTCGACCACATCTGGGCCACCGCCGACATCGCCGCCCACACCACAGCGGCCGAGATCGTCACCACGGCGCGCGGCTGGACCAAAAAGCCGTCCGACCATGTCCCGGTGATCGCACATTTCTGAGGATAATTTCAGACGATGGAAAAAGGCCTCGAAGCCATCGGCGTGCTCGCCACGATTGCTATCGTGGTCGTCCTCGGCGGTCTGGTCGTCTGGTTCTACTTCTGGTCACAATCGCCACCGGCGTGCGCCAGCGACATATCGGCCTCGAAGGCCAGGGCGTCGCTGGTTGAAGACCTGACGAACGTCTGGAAGTACTCCAACGCCGACGTGGCCACTCTGCAAATCGATACCCTCGAACCAGATCAGGACGAAGGCGATGATCATTGGCTACGGAGTCTCCAAAGGCCGTCGCCGAACTACGTCGTGAGCTTCCATGTCAATCACGAAGGAGCTGTCCATCGATTCGTTGGTGAGGGAAATGGCTGCGGCTTCGGCGATCTTGACGATGTCTCGGGGTGAGCCAAGCTCTTGGTTTTGTCTCAGCTCATGCCGGATGCGGTCATTGGAAGAGTCTTTGGATAAGGCGAGCCTGGCCCCGATGCATGACGATCAGGTGCACATCGACGCCGATGTGGCACGCCACCTGATCCGCACCCAGTTCCCGCAATTTCGCGAGGAGACCATCGCCCCGCTGGCGACGGCCGGCACCATGAGCGCGATCTTTCGCATCGGCTCAGGATGGACGGCACGCTTCCCGCTCCGGTGGGTGGAGGCCGCCCAATGCGCGGTGCTCCTCGAGCAGGAGACCGCGGCGATGGAGGAACTCGCCGCGGTGTGCCCGGTGGCGACTCCACGTCCCGTCGGGATCGGTGATCCGGGTGGCGGCTATCCCATGCCGTGGTTCATCCAGACTTGGATCGACGGCGACACGGCCACGCCGCATGGCCTCGCCGGCTCCCAGAGTTTCCCGCTCGATCTGGCGCGCCTCGTGCTGTCGCTGCGCACCGCTGACGTGCGCGGCCGGCGCTTCGATGGCCGCAGCCGCGGCGGCAACCTCATGGATCATGATGCCTGGGTCGAAACCTGCTTCACCAACAGCGCGGAGTTCGTCGACGTCGACCGGCTGCGGCCCGTCTGGGCGCAGTTCCGTGCGCTGCCGCGGTCAGGTCCGGACGTAATGAGCCACAAGGACCTGACCCCGATGAACCTGCTGGTCCGGGGCGAGCGCCTTGTCGGCGTCCTCGACGGCGGCGGTTTCGGTCCGGCCGATCCGGCCCTCGACCTCGTCGCCGGCTGGCACCTGCTCGACCGGGATCGCCGCGCCGTCTTCCGCGACGCGGTTGGGTCCGATGAGCTCGAATGGCAGCGCGGCGCCGCCTGGGCCTTCGAGCAGGCAATCGGCCTGGTCTGGTACTACCGGGAATCGAACCCGACCATGAGCGCGCTGGGTGACAGCACCATCGCGCGCCTGCTCGAGAGCTTCGGCTAGCCCTTGCTGGAGCCGATCTTGCCCTTGATCTGCTCGACCGCCGTCAGGTAGCCCGAAAGCTCGCGCCGGATGCGGTCGGCGGCGCGCGCCGCGAGGTCCGGCGCCTGGTTGCACAGCTTGATGAAGGCCGACCGCGGCACGAACAACGTCTCGACATTGTCGACCGCCTTCACCGTCACCGGCCGCGGCTTGGCGACGACCAGCGACATCGCGCCCAGCGTCGCTCCGGAGGTCGAGATCACGAACGGGTTGGCCTCGTCGCCCTGCTGGTAGGTGGCGACCGTGCCGCTCACCAGCACCTGCGCGCCCTCGGGCACGTCGCCCGCCTCGTAGATGACGCTGCCGGCGCGCCACTTCTTGCGCTCGGACGCGAAGGCGAGGAGACGCCGCTGCTCGGCGTCGCAGACCTCGAAGAAGTCCGCGCGGCCGAGAATTGTCGTCGCGTCGTCGAGCTGCATCGGCCCCTTAACTCACAATCCGGCACGCCGCCGCCACGGCGCGGGCCCTGATATAGCCCATGGCCGCGGCGTTGGACGAATGGTTTTCGCCCAAATCCGGCAGTTTCGGGGGAAGACCGCGCGTTAAGCTTTACGGCACCAGCCGGTAGCCGCCCTCTTCGGTGACCAGCAGCCGGGCGTTGGAGGGGTCGCGCTCGATCTTCTGGCGCAGCCGGTAGATGTGCGTTTCGAGCGTATGGGTGGTGACGCGATTATTATACCCCCATACTTCTTTCAGCAGCACGTCGCGCGTGATCGTCTTGGGCCCCTGCCGGTAGAGGTATTTGAGGATCGAGGTTTCCTTGTCGGTCAGCCGCACCTTGCCCCCGTCCGGCGATTCGAGCAGCTTCGCCGCCGGCTGGAAGCTGTAAGGCCCGATGCTGAACACCACGTCCTCGCTCTGGTCGTGCTGGCGGAGCTGCGCCCGGATGCGGGCCAGCAGCACCGAGAAGCGGAACGGCTTGGTGACATAGTCGTTGGCGCCCGATTCGAGCCCCAGAATCTCGTCGGAATCGCTGTCGTGGCCGGTGAGCAGGAGGATCGGGCTCTTGAACCCGTCGCGCCTGAGGATCTTCACCGCCTCGCGCCCGTCCATGTCGGGCAGCCCGACATCGAGAATCATCAGGTCGACATGCAGGTCCCGCACCTTGCGCAGCGCCTCGTTGGCGGTCCCCGCCTCGATCAGCTCGAATTCGCGGTAGTGCATGAGCTGGTCCAGCAGCGTCTTCCGGAGATCGGCGTCGTCGTCGACAAGGAAAATCCGGCGGCGGATCATGGCATTACCCTCGAATTGGTGCTTGTGACCTAGGCGCGGGGGAGGACATCGGCCAGTCACAAGGTGGTGACGGAACAAGCAACGTGATTTGACACGTGAAGGTTTCGCGCGTCGTGGCTGTAGCGTTACACCAAACGCGTCCGGACGAATGTTAATCCGCGGTAATCTCAGCCGCGGCTGCCGAACAACGCGCTGCCCACCCGGACATGCGTCGCGCCCATCGCGATCGCCGTCTCGAAATCGCCGCTCATCCCCATCGATAGCACGGCCGTGCCGGCCTCGCGCCCGAGCATGGCCAACTGCGCGAAATACGGCCCCGGCGCCACGCCCTCGGGCGGGATCGCCATCAGCCCGTCGATGGCAAGCCCATGCACCTGCGTGCAGCGGCGCACAAAGGCCACCGCCTCGGCCGGCGCGATCCCCGCCTTTTGCGGCTCGAGCCCGATATTGACCTGCACCAGCAGCCGCGGTTGTCGGGCCTGCTTTTGCATCTCGGCCTTGAGCGCCACGGCGATCTTGTCGCGGTCGACCGTCTCGATGACATCGAACAGCGCCACCGCCTCGCGCGCCTTGTTCGACTGCAGCGGCCCGATCAGGTGCAATTCTATGCCCTCATAGGAAGCCCGCAGCCCAGGCCATTTGGCCTGAGCCTCCTGCACCCGGTTCTCGCCGAACACCCGCTGCCCCGCCTCGAGGAACGGCCGGATCGCCTCGACGCCAAAGGTCTTGCTGACGGCCACCAGCGTCACGGCCTCCGGCGGCGCGTCGCGCGACACACCTGGAACAATCGGCGCGCCGAAGCGGGCGTGGGCCCGCTCGATGCGAGAGCGGATGCTGTCGAGCCGTTCAGTTGCGCTGTCCATGGCCTTGCTGTTGACCGGCTGGTGCCTTTGTGGTGTTGGTCCGCTACCGCAGAAATCCCCGGCAAAGCAACTCTTTGCCGCCTTTAGGACGTCGCTTCAAAAGTGAAACCGATCGAGCGCTACAACCCGCGGGTCGAGGAGCCGCGCTGGCAGCAGGCCTGGGAGGACAACAAGTCCTTCGTCGTCGACAATGCCGACCCGCGCGAGCCTTACTACGTGCTCGAGATGTTCCCCTACCCCTCGGGGCGCATCCATATGGGCCACGTCCGCAATTATTCGATGGGCGACGTGCTCGCCCGCTACAAACGCGCCAAGGGCTTCAACGTCCTCCATCCGATGGGCTGGGACGCCTTCGGTCTGCCGGCCGAGAACGCCGCCAAGCAGACCGGCAGCCACCCCAAGACCTGGACCTATGCCAACATCGCGACCATGCGCAAGCAGCTCAAGTCGATGGGCCTGAGCTTCGACTGGACGCGCGAATTCGCCACCTGCGACGTCGACTACTATCAGCGCCAGCAAAAGCTCTTCCTCGACATGCTGAAGGCCGGGCTGGTCACGCGCAAATCCGCCAAGGTCAACTGGGACCCGGTGGACGAGACCGTGCTCGCCAACGAGCAGGTGATCGACGGCCGCGGCTGGCGCTCCGGCGCGGTGGTCGAGCAGCGCGAGCTGACCCAGTGGTTCCTCAAGATCTCGGACTATTCCGAGGAGCTGCTCGAGGCGCTCGACGGCCTCACCGAATGGCCCGACAAGGTGCGCACCATGCAGCGCAACTGGATCGGCAAGTCCGAGGGCCTGCGCCTGCTGTTCGAGCTGGTCGAGACCGGGCGCACCGGCGTCAAGACCATCGAGGTCTTCACCACGCGCCCTGACACCATCTTCGGCGCGAGCTTCATTGCGCTCTCGCCCGACCATCCGCTCGCCACCGAGCTCAGCGCCTCCGACCCCGCGATCAAGGCCTTTATCGAGGAGGTCCATCGCCAGGGCACCGCGACCGAGACGCTGGAGAAGGCCGAAAAGCAAGGGGTGCCCACCGGCCTGTTCGTCAAGCATCCGGTCAAGCCCGGCGAGACGCTGCCGGTCTATGTCGCCAACTTCGTCCTCATGGAGTACGGCGCCGGCGCCATCTTCGGCTGCCCGGCGCACGACCAGCGCGACCTCGATTTCGCCCGCAAATACGGCCTGCCGGTCACGCCCGTGGTGCTGCCGCCCGACACCGACCCCGAGGATTTCGCCGTCGGCAACGAGGCCTACACCGGACCGGGCACCATCTATCACTCCGAGTTCCTCGACGGCCTGCCGATCGATGCCGCCAAGAAGGAAATCGCCCGCTTCTTCGGCGGCCGGCAGGTCGGCAACGCCCCGCAAGGGGTGGTCGAGACCAATTATCGCCTGCGCGACTGGGGCGTGTCGCGCCAGCGCTACTGGGGCTGCCCGATCCCCGTCATTCACTGCGACGAGCACGGCGTGGTCCCGGTTCCGGATGCGGACCTGCCGGTCAAGCTGCCTGACGATGTCACCTTCGATCGCTCGGGCAACCCGCTCGACTATCACCCGACCTGGAAGCACGTCGCCTGCCCGATCTGCGGCAAGCCGGCCCGGCGCGAAACCGACACCATGGATACCTTCGTGGATTCGTCCTGGTATTTCGCCCGCTTCACCGATCCCAAGGCCGCGGCGCCCACGGTGCCGGCGATGGCCGACAAGTGGTTGCCGGTCGATCAGTATATCGGCGGTATAGAACACGCTATCTTGCACTTGCTCTACAGCCGCTTCTTCGCCCGCGCGATGCACAAGACCGGGCACCTGGGCATCGACGAGCCATTCAAGGGCCTGTTCACCCAGGGCATGGTGGTGCACGAGACCTATCGCGACCAGAACGGCGATTGGGTGCTGCCCGCGGATGTCACGCTCGAGGGCATGGGTGATACCCGCCGGGCGACGCTCGCCGCCACCGGCGCGCCGGTCGAGATCGGCTCGATCGAGAAGATGAGCAAGTCCAAGAAGAACGTCGTCGATCCGGACGAAATCGTTCGCACCTACGGCGCCGACACCGCCCGCTGGTTCATGCTCTCGGACTCCCCGCCCGAGCGCGACGTGCAGTGGACCGAGGCCGGCATCGAAGGCGCCTCGCGCTTCCAGCAGCGCGTCTGGAAGCTGGTACAGGAGAGCCTGCAGCTCGCCGAGCTTACCGCCGCCGGCGAGACGCCCGCCGCCGACATCGAGGCCGCCCGCAAACTCATCCATCGCGCCGTCAAGGCGGTCGGCGACAACATCGAGAGCCTGCGCTTCAACAGCGCCGTGGCGCAGATCTACGAGCTGACCAACGGCCTGGGCAAATTCGCGGCGGCGCTGGAAGCCTCCCCCGCGGCGAACGGCCTCGCCGTGCTGCGCGAAGGCGTCGAGAAGCTGGTGCAGCTCGTCGCCCCGATGATGCCGCACCTGGCCGAGACGTGCTGGACGGCGCTCGGCAGGCCCGGCCTCGTCACCGACGCGCGCTGGCCGGAGGTCGATCCGGCGCTGCTGGTCGATTCGAGCGTCGTCGTTGCCGTGCAGGTCAACGGCAAACGTCGCGATGAGTTGACCCTGCCCAAGGGCGCTTCACGTGCAGAGGTGGAGGCGCGGGTCTTGTCTCTCGACCCGATTGCCCGCATGCTCGACGGCAAGGCACCCAAAAAGATCATCATCGTGCCCGACAGGATCGTCAATGTCGTCATCTGAGCGCGTGGCGCGGAGCGCCGGGCTGATCGTCGCCGCCACCGCGGCACTGAGCCTCGCCGGCTGCAGCGGCTTCACGCCGGTCTATGGCGGTGGCCCCAATTCGCTTGCCAATGTCGCGATCGCCTACGGCAAGCCCAACAGCCGCGTCGACCAGGTGATCTACAACGACCTGAAGCTGCGCATCCCCGAGGCCCACGGCCCGGCGCCGATCCTCACCATCAACTCGCACAGCTGGTCGACCGCCCTCACCAGCCAGACCGTGACCACCGCGCAGACCCCGCAGCAGATGACGGTCTCGGCCGAGATCAAGCTGGTCGACGTCGATGGCAAGATCCTGTTTTCGGCCACCCGCGCCGAGACGGCCGACTACAACACCGGCGCCCAGGTGCTCGCCAACAACCAGGCCGCCGCCGACGCCATCAAACGCGCCGCGGACCTCCTCGCCGATACCATCCGTCTCAGCGTTCTCGGCGCCCTCAAGCCCGCATGACCGCGCTCAAGGCGCACGAGGTCGAGCGGTTCTTGAAACGCCCCGACCTCGAGGCCGGCATCCTGCTCGTCTATGGCCCCGATACCGGCCTCGTGCGCGAAACCGCGCAGCGCCTGGTCCGCCACTATGGCGGCAATGACGCGGACAACATGGGGCTTGTCACGCTCGACGGCAGCGAGCTCGACGCCGACCCCGGGCGCCTTCTCGTCGAAGCCCGGACCTCGTCGCTGTTCGGCGAAAAACGCGTCGTGCGCGTCCGCGGCGGCGGCAAGGCGCTGACCGTCCCCCTTGCCGATCTGGCCGCCGACCCCTCGGGCGCGATCGTCATCGTCGAGGCGGGCAACCTCGCGCCGCGCGATGCGCTGCGGGCCCTCGTCGAAGGCACGCGCAACGGCCGTGCCCTGCCCTGCTATGCCGACAGCGACGAAACCATCCTGAGGCTGATCAACGAGACCTTCGCGGCCGCCGGCATCCGCGCCGAGCCCGACGTCGCCGCCACGTTGCGCGAAACCCTCGGCAACGACCGCGAAGTCACGCGTCGCGAGCTCGAAAAGCTCAGCCTCTATGCCGCCGAATCGAAGCTGCTCACCCGCGAGGACGTGCTGGTGCTGTGTGCCGACAATGCCGCTCTGGTGCTCGACGAAGTCGCCGACGCCGTCGGCACCGGCCATGCCGACCGGCTCGATGCGGCACTGAACCGCGCGCTCGGCGCCGCGGTCAATCCGCAGCAATTGCTGTCGTCGCTGACCTCGCATTTCACCCAGCTCAGGCGCTGGCGCACGCTGGTCGATGCCGGCACCTCGCCCCGCGACGTGCTCGAGGGCGCCCGGCCCAAGCCGCACTTTTCCCGGAGAGCCGCTCTAGAACAGCAACTCAGGCTGTGGTCGGACGCCGCCCTTGCCCAGGCCCTCGACCGCCTGCTGCGTGCCACCACCGACAGCCGCAAGAACTACGGTCGCGCCGAAACCGTTACCCGCCGCGCCTTCCTGGCCCTCACGCAAATGGCCGCGCAACACTGACGGGGTGCGACGCCGCGGTCGATGCCCTCCCGAACCCGCCACCCGCACCGCACCCTCGGTCCGTCCTCCGCGGACTTGCTCCGCGGATCCAGCCGAACTCTCCACACCTGCGCGCGCGTCGGCGCGACCGGGCCTGGGTCGCCATGACGGAACCGACAGGATTATGCGCCCGCCAGCAGAGGTGAGTACTGCCTCACCCCCACCCACGAGGTCATTCCCGTGCAAGCGGGAACCTCCGTTCTGCCACTAGAACCGAGTTCTGAGCCAGGACCTGAGCCTCGCTTCCCGGAATGGAGGGTCTAGTTCGACCCCGTCAGCAGTGCCAGCACCGTGTCCAGCTGCTCGAGCGAGCGGTAGTTGATCTGCAGCGTGCCGCTGCCATCGAGCTTGTAGGCCAACGCCACCTTGAGCCCGAGCGAATCCGACAGCCGCTTCTCGAGCGCCACGATGTCGGCGTCGCGCGGCATCGGCGTCGCGCCGAGCTTGGTCTTGGCCGGCTTGGCGACGCCCTGCTGGCTCAGCGCCTCGGCCTCGCGCACCGATAGCCCGCGGGTCATGATCTCCTGCGCCAGCGCCATCGGATCGTCGGCGGTGATCAGCGTCCGGGCGTGGCCAGCCGTGAGTTGTCCGTTGCTGACCATGTCGCGCACCTCGCGCGGCAGCTTGAGTAGCCTCAGCGTGTTGGCGACATGCGAGCGGGATTTCCCGATGACCTGCGCAAGGTCTTGTTGCGTATAGGAAAATTGCTCGATAAGCTGTTCATAACCCTGTGCTTCTTCGAGTGGATTGAGGTCCACACGCTGCACGTTTTCGATGATCGCAAGCTCGAGCGCTTCCTTGTCGTCGACCTCGCGGATGATCACCGGCACGTCGTGCAGGCCGGCGCGCTGCGCCGCCCGCCAGCGCCGTTCACCGGCGATGATCTCGAAGATGTTGGGGTCTTCGCTCGGCCGCACCAGCAGCGGCTGCATCACCCCCTTCTCGCGGATCGAGCTGGTCAATTCGTCGAGCTGGTCGGTATCGAAATCGCGCCGCGGATTGGCGCGGTTGGCGATCAAAAACTCGACCGGCAGCCGCTTCGGGCCGCCATTGGCATTGTCGGCCAGGCGCGGCGCCTCGATTGGCGCCATGTCGCCGATCAGCGCCGCGAGGCCGCGGCCGAGCCGGGAGGGTTTTTCCGTCATCTTGGGCTCCGCCATTTACGCCGCTGCCAATTGCCGCTCGCGGCGGATCACTTCCGTCGCAAGGCGCAGATACGCCTGGCTCCCGGCACATTTGAGGTCGTAGAGCAGCGCCGGCTTGCCATAGGACGGCGCCTCGCTGAGCCGCACGTTGCGCGGAATCACCGTCTCGTACACGAGGTTGCCCATCGTCCCCCGCACGTCGTTGAGCACCTGCTCGCTCAGGCTGTTGCGCTTGTCGAACATCGTCATCACGACGCCCTGGATGGCGAGGCGCGGATTCAGGTTGGTCCGGATTTGCTCAATGGTTTGAAGCAGTTGGCTCAGGCCCTCGAGCGCGAAGAACTCGCACTGCATCGGCACCAGCACGGCATCCGCCGCGACCAGCGCGTTGACCGTCAGGAGGTTGAGCGACGGCGGACAGTCGATCAGGACATACGTCACCGCCTTGCCTTCGATCACCAGGTCGCCGAGCGACTTGAAGGCGTTGCGCAGCTTGAAGGCGCGGTCCGGCTGCGTCGCGATCACCTGCTCGACGCCGAGCAGGTCGAGCGTCGAGGGCACGATCGCCACGTTCGGGACGCCCGTCATCGTCGCCGCTTCGACCACCCCCGCCTCGCCAACCACGAGATCATAAGACGAGATATCGCGGGCCCGGCGGTCGATGCCGAGCCCGGTGGAGGCATTGCCCTGCGGATCGAGATCGACGATCAGCACGCGCTCGCCGATGGCGGCCAATGCCGTGGCGAGATTGATGGCGGTCGTCGTCTTGCCGACGCCGCCTTTCTGGTTCGCCAGCGTGATGATGCGTGGCACGTTCATCCCCTAAGCCGCTGATTTCGCACGCGGATTGCTGATCTCGAGAATAGCCGCCTCGGGATCGGTGCTGCTTGGATGCACTATCACATCAAAGTCGAAAAGTTGAGCCGCCAAGGCCATTTCTTCACGAAAAGTCCGGCCTTTGAGCAACAACATATGCCCCGCGGGCCGCAGCAAATCCACCCCATAACGGATGAGCTTCGGCAGCGCCGCCAGTGCCCGCGACGTCACCACGTCGAATGTTTCACGTGAATCAATCTGCTCCGCCCGCGCGGTTTCGACCGTGACGGGCAGCTCCAGCTCCCGCGCAACTGCCCGCAGGAAAGCGGCTTTCTTCGCGACCGGCTCCACCAGAGTGAATCGTCGTTCCGCTCCGCGGCTCGCAATCGCCAGCGGAATGGCCGGGAACCCTCCCCCGCTCCCGAGATCGATGACGGCGTGATCATCCGCCCGCAGCATCGCCATCAGCTGCAGGCTGTCCTCGATATGCCGCGGCCACAGCTCATCGAGTGTTTCACGTGAAACGAGATTCTGGACGGCGTTCCACTTCCTGAGCAGTGCCGCATACCGCTCGAGATCGTCGCGAACGCTCATCCGGCTTTGCGGAGTGCACCGCGACGAATGATGGCCAACAGCAACGTGGCGGCCGCGGGCGTCATCCCCTCGATGGCCTGGGCCTGCGCCAGGGTCTGCGGCCGCTGCAGCGCCAGCTTCTGCCGCAACTCGTTGGAAAGCCCCGGAATATCGGCATAGTCGATCCACGCCGGGATTGCGATCCCCTCG
>JBQCIY010000060.1:0-5089 GCA_051953275.1 Devosia sp.
AGTTCTCTTCGGTGAGCTTGATGGTGTCGAGCAGCGTGATCTCTGCGGCCGGCCGGCCGAGGCGAATGCCGCCCTTGCGGCCGCGCACGGTTTCGAGCAGGCCGGCTTCGACCAGCGGCTTGATCAGCTTGAACAGAAACAGCTCGGAAATGGAGTGCGCCCGGGCGATATCGGCGATGCGGCTCAGATTCGGCGCGTTCACCGCACAATAGACCAAGGTGCGGATGGCGTAGCTCGATTGCCGCGTGAGACGCATCTATGTCCTTCAAGCCATTGAAGCGAAATGGCTTATTTGCTGATCAGGTGGGTCCAGTTTATAATGGTTCCAGAGTTTGTCAAACGGCGCGATGGGGCGCTGAGTTGAAGCACACGCGGCCGTGGATGGGACGGCGAGGATGCAGGAGGCGCCCCAGATCACTCCCCGCCACGGAGTCATCCCGGCGAAAGCGGGAACCTCTGTTGATGTTGCCAAACGAAGGTTCCCGCTTTCGCGGGAATGGCCTTGTGGTGGTGGAGTACGCCCTGCGCGACCTCAGCCGTTGAGGTACGGCCGGTGCAGCGACAGGTCCGCATCGCCGAGGCGGTCGCTGGCGGTGAAGCTCTGGTGCCAGTAGGGGTAGATGAGGTTGGGCTGGCTGACCTTGTCGAGTTTGGCGATGTCCTCGGGCATCAGCTTCAGATCGGCGGCCTTCAGGTTGTCCTCGAACTGCGCGGTGGTGCGGCCACCGATGATGACCGAGGCGACAAGCGGCCGTTGCAGCAGCCAGGCGAGGGAAACCTGCGCGCCGGAGACGCCGTGGGCCTGGGCCACATCGTTGACGACATCGACGATGTCCCAGAGCTTGTCCCAATCGTAGATCGGCGGCTCGCGGAAGCCGGTGGTCTGGCGGCCGAAATCGGGCCTGGACTTACGGGTGTACTTGCCCGAGAGCCAGCCGCCGGCGAGCGGCGACCAGACGAGGACACCGACGCCCTGGTCGATGCCGAGCGGGATCAGCTCGTACTCGGCCTCGCGCGAATGCAGGGTGTAGTGGATCTGCTGGGACACGAAGCGCTGCCAGTGCGCGGCATCGGCGACGCCGAGCGCCTTCATCAGATGCCAGGCGGAATAGTTTGAGCAGCCGAGGTAGCGGACCTTGCCCTGCTTGACGAGGGTATCGAGCGCCTCGATGGTTTCCTCGAGCGGGGTCTGCCCGTCCCACTCGTGCACCTGGTAGAGGTCGATCACGTCGGTCTGCATGCGGCGGAGCGAGTTCTCGCATTCGCGAATGATGTGCCAACGGGAGAGACCGCGATCGTTAGGGCCGGCGCCGCGCGGGAAGCGGACTTTCGTGGCGATCAGGACGCGGTCGCGGCGGCCGTCCTTGAGCGCCTCGCCCAGGATGGTCTCGGAATTGGAGTCGCCATAGACGTTGGCGGTGTCGACGAGATTGATGCCCTGATCGAGGCAGAGATCGATCTGGCGCTGCGCCTCCCTGAGGTCGGTATCGCCCCAGAATTTTTCGCCGCCGAACGAGGCGGTGCCGATGGAGAGGGACGAGACTTTGAGGCCGGAGCGGCCGAGCAAACGGTAGTCCATGACGCGATTCCTCGAGTGGGGAGCCGCGTTGTAGCCGACGGGCCGGGGGCTTGAGAAGGTCGCCGGAGACGCTTGCGGTTCCCGCGCGGCGGCGTCAGCGGAAGCGGTAGACCAGCCGGCCTTTGGTCAGGTCGTAGGGGGTCATTTCACACAGCACCTTGTCGCCCGCCAGAACGCGGATACGGTTCTTGCGCAGCTTGCCGGCGGTGTGGGCGATGATCTCGTGATCGTTCTCGAGCTTCACGCGGAAGGTCGCGTTGGGCAGCAATTCGGTGACGACACCGGGGAATTCAAGGACGTCTTCTTTAGCCATAGGCTCTCCATAAGCCCTGGATAAACCAGGTGAATTTTCTCGCATTGCACAGGCCCGGACGGCCGGCGCACGCCATATATAGGGATCGAACGCGAAAGCTGGCGGACCCTATAGGAACAGCCGGCGTTTGTGAACAGCGCACAAATGCCCTTTGAGTCGGCTTTGCACGCGACCTTGCACGGTTTGACGCAACCAAAACCGGCCGAATACGTTTGGAGCAGGTTTGGGGGCGTTTCCAGTCAAATGAAGATCCTAGTTGTCGAGGACGAGCCGCTGATCCGCCTGGGATTGGCCAGCGTCATCGAAGAGGCCGGCTATGAGGTGCTGGAGGCCGCCAACGCCAGCGAGGCGATCCGGGTGCTGGAGGCCAACAGCGACGTGTCGCTGGTGCTGACGGACGTCGACATGCCGGGCGGCATGGATGGAGTGCGGCTCGCCCATTATGTGCGGGACCGCTGGCCGCCGGTGCAGCTGATCGTGATCTCCGGCAAGGCGGGGGTGAGCGTGGCGCAACTGCCGAATGGCGCGCGATTCCTCAGCAAACCGTACCAGGAGCCGGTGCTGCTGGGAGCCATGCGCGGCCTGATCGGTGGCGCCGCATGAGCCATGCGAGCCTCGGGCTGGCGGACACGACCGACAGCGACCCGCGCAACGGCCCGACGATCCTGCGACGGATATGGACGCCGGCCAATATCGTCATTGCGGTCAGCGCCGGCCTGATCGTCATCATCTTTGCGATCTTTGCCGCGCTTTGCGTGCAAGGCTACAACACGACGCTCGACCAGGCGCAGCAGAAGGCGCAATCGGCGGCCGACGTGGTGGCCGAAGAGGCCGAATGGATGCTGGGCGGCAGCAAGGCGCTGCTCACGCACCTGGCGGCGTTCGCCACCGTCCCCGCCGACGTGACCGAGAGCGACCGCGCAAGCATCGATGCGGCGCTCAAAGCCCTGCCCGTCCCCACCAGCTTCGGCCTCTACGACGCGACCGGCGCCGCCTTTGGCGGTGTTGGGGCCGCGGGCCTGCCCGCCTCGATCGGCGATCTCCAGGTGTTCAAGGCGCTCGCGGCCGGACAGGGCTTTGCGATCTCGCGGCAGGTCAACGATCCGAGCACCGGCGCGCCGCTGTTCGTTCTGGCGCAGAAACTCACGGCGCCGGAGGGCTTCGGCGGCGCGGCGGTGATTACGATCTCGGGTGCCGTCATGCAGGAGCTGTGGGCGCCGCAGCAGCTCGGACCGGGCTCGACCGTGGGCCTGCTGCTGCCCGACGGCTGGCTGGTGGCGCGCTACCCGGCCGCGCCGCAGTCCGCCGATTCGAGCCAGCAGCCGCTGTTCACCACGATGGCCGGGCAGGAGAACGGCACCTATTTTTCGCCGCGCTCGCCGGTCGACGGCATCGCGCGGGTGGTCGGCTTCCGTCGCCTGCCTGCCCTCGGGGTCATCGCCGTCGCCTCGATGTCGCAGGATGCGGCCGTTGCCGGATTGTGGACGGCGATCGTCACCGTGCTCTGGCTGATGTGTCCGATTGCCGTGGCGCTGTTCATCGGCTCGCTGGTCACGGCGGGCATTCTGCGCAAGAGTGCGCGGACGCAGGCCAACCTCGCTGCGGCGCTGACGCACAATGAAACGCTGTTCCGGGAGATCCACCACCGGGTGAAGAACAACCTGCAGTCGGTGGCATCGCTGCTGCAGATGCAGCCCATTCCGCGCGAGATCAAGGCCGACATGGGGCAGCGCATCGCCGCGATGTCGGCAGTGCACGAGCACATCTACCGCTCGACGAGCTTCGACACGGTGCGGGTGCAGCAGTACCTGACGACGCTGATCGAGAACATCCGCGCGGGCAGCGGGCCGAACGTGCAGGTGCGCGAGGATATCGAGGACCTCGAGGTCGACAAGGACGCGGCGACGCCGCTCGGGCTGATCGTCAACGAGGTGGTGGCCAACGCCTTCAAGCACGGATTTCCGGACGGGCGCAAAGGCACGATCCGGGTGTCGCTGATGCGGCGTGGGGACGGCCGAGCGGAGCTGTCGGTGGCCGACGACGGCGTGGGCTTCGATCCGGAACAGCCGAGCAAGGGCATCGGCCGGCGGCTGATCCGGGCGCTGACGTCGCAACTCGGCGGGGAGTCGGAGGTCACCAGCGGACCGGGCCTCGGCTCGCGCTTCGTGCTGGTATTTCCGCTGGGGAAATAGGTTGCCGCGAGGCTAGAGCCGGAGGCTCGTTGCGAAGCTCGGGACAGGACGAGGCACACTCAGTGCCGACTGCATCCCCCCCTCCGGCTCGATCACGGACTTAGCAAAACGCTAAGTCCTATCTCGCTTCCTTCCCCGCAAGGGGGGAGGTCCGCCGACTGCGGCTTCGAGCTCGAAGCCTCAGATCACCACCGTGATCTGCTCGGATGCGCGGGTGACGCCGGTGTAGAGCCAGCGGCGCTTGTCGTCGCGGAAGACGAAGCTCTCGTCGAACAGGTAGACCTTGTCCCACTGCGACCCTTGCGCCTTGTGCACGGTGAGGCAGTAGCCGAAGGTGAACTCGTCGAAGCGGCGGCGCTCGGGCCAGCCGAGCTGGTCTTCTTCGCCCGAAAAAAAGGCGGCGTGGGTGACGACGTGGGCCGGCACCTTCTTGCCGGTGGCGGTGGTTTCCTCTTCCGGCTCGAGGGTCATCGAGAAGCGATTGCCGGAGCGCGATTTCACTTCGGTGGCGTTCCAGATCTGGCCGTTGAGCAGCCGCTTGCGTGGATTGTTGCGGAGGCAGACCAGGCGGTCGCCGGGGACCGGTTCGTGCCTGGGCAGGTTCTTGAGCTCGCGCAGACGATCGTTGTAGTCGACGCGGGTCTTGTTGCGGCCGACCAGCACCTGATCGGCGGTGACCACGGCCTCGCGGTCGACCTCGGAGCGTGGAACGACGATGGACTCATCGTAGCGGCCGTATTCGAGATAGCCGCCCTCGCGGATTTGCATCGACATGCGGATGATGGGGTTGTCGGCGGCCTGACGATGGATCTCTGTCAGCATCACATCAGGGTCGCCGCTGGTGAAGAAGCCGGTGCCCTGCACCGGCGGGAGCTGGAACGGATCGCCGAGCACCAGCACCTTGGTGCCGAAGCTCAAGAGGTCGGTGGCGAGGCCTTCGTCGACCATCGACACCTCGTCGATGACGATGAGATCGGCGAGCGCGGCTTCGCTCTCGGGATCGAG
>JBQCIY010000061.1:0-5978 GCA_051953275.1 Devosia sp.
GCCCAGAAGCGCTGGAGCGTCAGGATCAGGCCCTGGAACGAATATTTCGGATCGAGATTGCGGGGCAGATCGGCCATGGCGGATTCCGTCGGTGAAGCGCGGCGGACCCTAGGGGCGTGGGCGGCGGCGGTCAACGGCGGAGGGCGATGGATCGGTCGTCGATCCAGGCGATCAGTCGTCCTTGCTGCCGGGGGGACGGAAGGTGCCGTCCTTGCCGCGCTCGAGGGTGATGACACCGGGGGCGTCGCGCTCCTTGAGGTCACGTTCGTGGATCTGCTTTTCCTCGACGCGGAACTGGCGGGTCCAGTCACGCCAGATGCGGCGGACGCCGGAATAGATCAGCCAGAACAGGAAGGCGACGATGAGAAGGCGGATGATGACGCCGGTCATAGGCCGAGCCTCGTCCACAAAGCGCGGTCTTCGGCGGCGGCGAGGAGGTTTGCGGCGAGGCCGAAGCTGGGCAGCCGGAGGAGGCTGCGCTTCGGCTCGATGACCTTGGTGCTGACATCCTCGCCGAAGCGGGTGCGCAGGGTTTCATGCAGGTCGCCGAGCGCGTCGACGAGGCCGAGATCGAGGCCGCGAACGGCGCTCCAGAACTCGCCGGTGAAGAGCTGGTCGTCGGGCGCCTTCAGCTTGCCGGTGCGGCGCGACTTGACCCAGTCGATGAAGACCTGGTGCACGTCGAGCTCCATCTGCTTGATGCGTTCGACGTCCTCGGGCTTTTCCGGCAGGAAGGGATCGAGCGTCGACTTGTTCTTGCCGGCGGTGTGGACACGGCGCTCGACGCCGAGCTTGCCGAGCGCTTCCGGGAAGCCGAAGCTGGCTAAGATGACGCCGATGGAGCCGACGACCGAGCTTGGATCGGCGATGATCTCGTCGCCGGCGGTGGCGATGAAATAGCCGCCCGACGCCGCGGCATCCTCGACGAAGACCAGCACGTGCTTGTTGTGCTCGCGGGCGAGATCGCGGATTCGCTTGCTGATCAGCCGCGACTGGACCGGGGAGCCGCCGGGCGAATTGACGATGATGGCGACGGTCGAGCCGGCCATCGCGAAGGCCCGGTGCAGGAGGGGCGCGACGGACTGAATGCTGAGCCGGCCGGGACGCTGCTCGGCCGAAATAACGCCGTGCAGCCGCACGACCGGAATAACGGGGCCGCCGCGGCCGAACAGCCGCGCGATCCAGCCGGCAAATCCTCTGCGTCGGGCCATGGGCGCTCCCTGAAACGGCGGTGATGTAAAGCGGCGGGTGCGGTTTTACCAGTGCAGCCGATCGTCGCCCCGGAAGATCGCCTCGAACTCGGCCCGGAACTGGCGACCGCCGGCGGTATGCAGCGCCCGTGAGGCAAGGAGGGTGAGCGGCGCGCGCGAGCCCTTGATGCCGCGGACGAGGGTGCGGTGGGCCGGCTCTCCGTCGCGCGGCGTGAGCGGCAGCACAGTGAGCGCGCCGAAGCGGGCCGACATGGCGGGGAGCAGGACCGGCAGGCTGTCGGCGGTGTGGATGAAGATGACCTCGCCACCCGGCGCGGCGTGCATCGCGGCGGCTTTGACCCAGAGGTCGAGGGCGGCGGCGGGCATCTGCCGGGCGGCACCGCCGCGCGCCGAAGCGCGGGTGCCGCCCTCGAAGTACGGCGGATTGGCGATGACGGAGACGAAGGAGTCGGGCCGCAAGCCGGCGGCAGCGCGGGCGCGGCCTGAGGCGGTGACATCGAGCTCGACGGCGTCGGCGCGGGTGGTGAAGCCGTTGCTCGCAATGTTTTCGGCGGCCAGCACAAGTGCAGCCCGATCGGTGTCGACCAGGGTGGCCGAGAGGCCAGGATGATCGGCCAGAGCCACGAGCGCGGCGGTGCCGACGCCGGCGCCGAGGTCGAGAATCCGGCCGGAGCCGTGGCCGACCGCCGAGCCGAGCAGCACGGAATCGAGGCCGGCGCGGAAGCCTTTTGCCGGCTGGGCGAGCATCAGCCGCCCGCCCAGAAAGGCGTCATGTGTGACTTCGGTGCGTTTTACAATTGCCGTGCGGTCGGCTAGGGACATCGCGGAATCTGGGCCGGGTTTTGCGCCAGCATAGGGTTTTGCCGGCCGGGCTCCAACAATGTGAGGCGGATCACGTGGGCGTTTCGGCGACGGCAGCGAAGACGGATGCAGGGCTGGGCGCGCTCGACCGGCTGCTCGTCGCGACGCAGGACGAGATGGCCAAGGTCAACGCGCTGATCCTCAAGCGTGCCGATTCGCATGTCGAGATGGTGCCCGAGCTTGCCCGCTACCTGATCGAGGCCGGCGGCAAGCGGCTACGACCGATGCTGACGGTCGCCGCGGCGCTGCTGTTCGGACAGGCGACCGGTGCGCAGACGAACTACGCCGCCGCCGTCGAATTCATGCACAACGCCACGCTGCTCCACGACGACGTGGTGGACGAGAGCGACATGCGCCGCGGCCGGCCGGCGGCGCGCATCATCTGGGGCAACCAGGCGAGCGTGCTGGTGGGCGATTACCTGCTGGGCCAGGCGTTCCTGATGATGGTCGAGACCGGGCGGCTCGATGCGCTGGGCGTGCTGGCCAAGGCGGCGACGATCATCGCCGAGGGCGAGGTGTTCCAGCTCAGCAAAGCCGGCGACGTGACCGCGACGCCGGACGACTACAACCAGGTCATCCGCGCCAAGACTGCAACGCTGTTCCAGGCGGCGGCGGAAGTGGGGGCAATGGCGGGCGGCGCCGACGAGTCGGGCCGTGCGGCGCTGCGCGACTACGGCATGGAACTGGGTCTTGCCTTCCAGCTCGTCGACGACGTGCTCGACTATCGCGGCGAGAGCGGCGCGATGGGCAAGAACACCGGCGACGACCTGCGCGAAGGCAAGATGACCCTGCCGGTGATCCTGGCCCTCGCCGACGGCAACCCGCAGGAACGGGAGATCATCACGGCGTCGCTCGGCAAGCCGGACGCGAGCGACAGCGCATTGGCGCAGGTGGTGGCGATCATGAATCGCTACAACGCCCTGGGCCGGACAGTGGACGCGGCACATGAGCATGTACGGGCGGCCCGCGCCGCGCTGGCGCCGCTGCCGCACAGCGAGATGCGCGATATCCTGAGCGATATCGCCGAGTTCTACGTCAGCCGCGCGTACTAGCCGACATATCGGAATTGCCGGACTTGGCCGGTTCCAGTCCGTGCCGTCAGTCTCAACGCAAAGCAGAAACCGGAGCCGTGCGGGCGCGTTGGCCGATCTTTTGGCCGATCTACGCGCCGAGCAACGGGGCGGCGGCGACCCAGTAGTCGGGCCACTGCAGGCGCAGGTCGTGCGCGGCCTGGTGCGCCTGCGCGCTCGAGCCGAACAGGCCGAAGACGGTGCCACCGGAGCCGGACATGCGGGCGAGGATGCAGCCGTCGATCAGGGCGAGGCGTTGCTTGATCACGGCGATGGCCGGAACGAGCGCGATGGCCGGCGCTTCGAGGTCGTTGCGGGTTTCGTCGAGCCAGAGGCCAAGCTGGGCAGGACGAGTCAGGGGATCAGGGCGGGGCGGCAGGCCGGGATTGTCGCGCTGCTCGAGCCGACGGAACACATCGGCGGTGACCACGGGTACCAGCGGGTTGACCAGCACGACATGCGCGGCCGGAAAGTGCTGCAGAGGCAGCACGATCTCACCCAGGCCGCGGACCTCGGCCGGCTGCGAATACAGGCACATGGGCACGTCGGCGCCCAGGGTAGTGGCGAGCGCGAAAAGAGCAGCGAGGGGGAACTCGCCCTGCCCCAGGCGCGCGAACAGCCGCAGGGCCGCCGCCGCATCGGCGGAGCCGCCGCCGAGTCCGGCGGCCACCGGCAGGTTCTTGTGCAGGCGAAGCGCCAGGCCCCCGGGCAGCGCCCCGGGCCAGCGGGCGCGAAAGGCGGCAAGCGCGCGCAGCACGAGGTTGGATTCGGAGTTGCCGAGCGCGGCAGCAAAGGGACCGTTGACCGTGAGCGTATCGCGGGAGGAGGCGGTCGCCTCGAGCTCGTCGGCGAGGTCGGCGAAGGCCACCAGCATTTCGAGCGAATGGTAGCCGTCGGCCCGGCGGCCGGTGACATGCAAGGCGAGGTTGAGCTTGGCGGGAGCCGCCTCGGAGACGGTCTCAGCCAAGGTGCACGGACCGCACGCTAGTTCGTGGTCGAAACGGGCGCCGCTGCGTCGCCCGCCGGCGCGCTGGTCAGCAAGGGCGCGGACTCGCCACCCTTGGGCGCGGCGTCGAGGCCACCCTTGAGCTTGGGCCCCACGCGGGCCTTCACATCGCCCTCGGTGTCGAGCGAATAGGCGACGTTCCACTGGAAGTGCGCCTCGAGCTTGCGGCCGACCTGCCAATAGGCGTCGCCGAGGTGGTCGTTGATCTCGGGGTCGTTGGGACGAAGCGTTGCGGCCTGCTCGAGCTGGGTTACGGCATCGGCATATCGGCCCATGCGGTAATAGGCCCAGCCGAGACTGTCGATGATGTAGCCGTCATTGGGCGAGGCCTGCACGGCCTTCTGGATCATGGCGAGGGCACGGGTGAGGTTCATGCCCTTATCGACCCAAGAGTAGCCGAGGTAGTTGAGGACCTGCGGCTGGTTGGGGTTGAGGTCGAGCGCCTTGAGGAAGTCCTTCTCGGCCAGCGGGAACTGGTTGGAGCGCTCATAGGCGATGCCGCGGACATAGTAGAAGCGCCAGTCGCCCGGAGTATCGCCGCCGGTGATGGCAAGCGCCTTGGTATAGCTCGCGGCGGCGTCCTTGTAGTCCTTCTGGTCGCGCTGCAGGTCGCCCAGCACCGAGATGGCGTCGATATCGGTGGGGTTGGCGGCGATGATGGCGTTGAGCCGGCTGATCGCCTTATCCTTGTGCCCCAGGTCGGCAAGGTTGTTGGCGACGCGGACCACCGCCATGGCCTTGAGCGGCGAAGAGGCCGGAATGGCATCGTAGACGGTGTTGGCAATCTCGTGCTGGTCGGCATTGTCATAGAGCTGGCCGATGACGAGCTGGATGCCGTCGTCCTTGGGGTTGAGATAGCCCCCCAGCCGCATCAGCACCAGGGAGATGTCGGCCGTGCCGTCACGCGCGAACGCCACGCCGACGGAGTGGAACATCTCGGCCGCGCCGGCCTGGACATCGGCGGCGAACGGGCCCGGGCGCTGTCTGGCCGCGAGCGCCTTCTGCACCTCGGTGATCACCGGATGCTCGAGGCCCTGGGCCTCGAAGGCGACGATCGCGTCGATCGCCTTGTCGAACTGCCCGGCATTGCCGAGGATGCGCGCATAGGCCTCGACCACGTCCGGCGTATAGGGATCGGCGTCGTGCGCCTCGGTGATGAGCTTGATCGCGTCGGCCTGGCGGCCGGCGACGTCGGCCATGATGGCGCGATGGAAGACGAGGAACTCCTCGAGGCCGCCATTGGCCAGCTTGTCGAGGCCGGCAAAGGCGTCATCGACCTTGCCCTCGCCGACCAGCGCCCAGGCCTTGAGGATGGAGCCGGTCACGCCCTCGAAGGTGGAATTGTCGAGCTTGTCGAGCACGCCGATGGCTGCATCGTAGCGGCGCTGCTTGAACGCCTGGGTCGCCTCGACGAGCTTGGCCATGTCATTGGAGGGTTCGAGGCCGACGACCTGGCGGGCGGTATCTGCCGCAGCATCGATGTCGCCATCGGTGGCATAGGCGACGAAGGCGCGATCGAGGATCAGCGGGTTCTGCGGATCGAGCGCCGCCGCATCGCGGAAGAACTGCGCGGCATCGTGGGTGCGAAGCTCGGTGATGGCCTGCTGGCCGGCGAGATAGTCGCCGGTGGCGGTGGCGGGTCCGGGAAGCGAATCGGCCAGCGCCGGGGTCGCGAGGGCAAGGCCGGCGAGCCCAGAGGCGGCGGCGAGACGCAGAAGCGTATTCACGAGGGATTCGATCTCCGGGGAAAGCCCCATTTGTCCGGGCAAGATTGGCGATTTTGCGACCGCGCCGCAAGGGTGACGCGCAGATGTGAGCAGGGTCAGCCGA
>JBQCIY010000062.1:0-9023 GCA_051953275.1 Devosia sp.
GCGATGACGGTCATCTGGTTCTTGGACCGGTGCGCCAACTCGCGCATCAGGAAACGGACCTCGACCTCGGCCTGCTGGCGGCGCTTGCTGGCCTCCTCGAGGGCGGACGAAACGGTGGCGATTTCCGAAATCGGATAATACTTGGCGGTGACCGGCTGGCCGGTGCCGAGCCGCTTGGCGTCGCTTTCGAGCCCGCGCACCGAGCGACCGATCTGCAGCGTCACCCAATAGACCACCAGCACCACGATGGCGGCGAGCAGCAGGCCGCCGACGGCCAGCGACCAGACCGCATCCATCAGCGGCGCGGAAATCACCGCGCTGGGCGCCCAGGCGACCAGCGTCCAGCCCGTCAGGTCGGACTTGCGGATCGCCGCCTGGTAGATCTCGCCCTTGGAGCGCAGGGTGACGAAACCCGGGGTCGTCGCCAGCTGATCGACGCTGGCGAGCGAAAAGCTGCCGCCGGGCGCGCCGGCGCCGTCCGACGCCGCGATCACGGTGCCGGCGTTGTCGATCATGGCAACGTTCCAGCCGCGCGGAAGCTTGTCCGAAAGAAGTGGCATCTCGAGCGTCGAGGCATCGCGCGAAATGCCGAGGACGAGCGGAGCGAGCTTGCCGCTCATCACCGGCAGCAGGACGTTGAACACCTTGTTGCCGGAAACGCTGCCGACGACCAAACCGGAGACCGCGATATTGTTGTTGGAAAGCGCCGTTTCGGCGCTGGCCGGATCGGCGGATTTCACCGGCGGCGCACCGAAATCCTGGCGGGTGCTGAAGATCACCATCATGTTCTTGTCGAGGCCATAGACGTAGGTCTTGGTGCCCGACAGCGCCTTCTTGACCTGATCGTAGAAGGCCTGCACGTCGCCCGACTGCAGCGTCGGGGTGGTGGCAAGAATCTTGAGCGTGGTGATGTTGGCGTTCACCTCGCGATCCACCGCCTGCATGATCGAGCGGGCGGAGCCGGTGATCAGCGCTTCGACGACGCGCTCCTGCGCCTCGTTGTTGCGCTGCAGCAGGATGGCCGAAAAGGCAAAGGCCGGCACCAGCGCCACAAGCGCCAGCACGAACAGGTAGAGCGCAATGGACCGCGGCTGCCGCAGGGCCGCGCCGGCAGGGGCCGGATCGGCCACGGGTGGTGTCGGCGGTGTCGAGGCCAAAGACGAATACTCCCCCGGCGGGCAGGTGGGCCGAGGCAAGAGTTGCGTCGACGCCAAGTTACAGTCGCTCCCGCGACCTAGTATGCGCAAGGCGGTGGTTTGGTTCCGCCTGTGAGGAAATTCTCTGATGTAGGAGAATGGTTTACGCGCGCAGCACCCGACTTGGGCGGAAATGGCCGGCGCGCACGGAGCCGATCGCCACCACCTGGCCATTGCAGCTGGCCCAGGCGTCGGCAATTTCGATCGGCGCGTCGCGCCCGCGCAGTAGCACCGGGTTGCCGTTACGCAGCAGTGCCGCCTCGTCTGGCCCCAGCCGCAGCTCGGGCAGATGCCGCAGCGCCGTCGCGACGGGTCGCAGCAGGCGGTCGCGATCCGTCGACGCCTCGAGCGTTTCGAGCAATATCGCGTCGGCCTCGGTGAAGCCGGCGACGGCGGTGCGGCGGAGCGCGGTGACATGGCCGCGGGTGCCGAGCGCCTCGGCGAGGTCGCGCGCCAAAGCGCGGACATAGGTGCCTTTCTCGCAGGCCATCTCGAAGTCGGAGCTTTCCGGTGTATGGCGCAGCAGCACCAGCTCTGAGATGGTCACCGGACGGGGCGCGAGCGCGACCGTTTCGCCGGCTCGGGCGAGATCATAGGCGCGTTCCCCGGCAACCTTGATGGCCGAGAACGCCGGCGGCCGCTGCTCGATGGTGCCGGTGAAGGCAGGCAGGGCGGCTCGCAGCTGAGCCTCGCTCGGCCGGACATCGGAGCGCGCCACGACCTCGCCTTCGCGATCATCGGTCGCGGTTGCAGAACCCCATTCCAGCGTAAAGCGATAGCGCTTGCCGCCACCCTGCACGAACGGCACGGTCTTGGTGGCTTCCCCGAGCGCAATCGGCAGCAGGCCGGTCGCCAGGGGGTCGAGCGTGCCGGCGTGTCCGGCCTTTTCGGCGGAGTAGAGCCAGCGCAGCTTGCCCACCGCCTGGGTGGACGTCATGCCGTAGGGCTTGTCGAGGACGAGCCAACCTGAAACGTGCCGTTTCAGTTTTTTCTCGCTCACGGGCCGCACCGCTTGCGGGCCGACGCGCTATATCCGCGCTGGCCCACAAGCTGGCCCTCCGCGGGGGCGGCCGACGGCCGGCCTCGCTTCGCTCGCGCCAACTGCACTATCGGCCGCCCTCGTCCTCGGAGCCTTCGTCATCGTGATGCAGGTCGCGCTGCACGCGGTCCGACTTCAGCAACGCGTCGATCTTGCCGAACTCTTCGAACGTCGCATCGACGTGGAAGCGGATTTCCGGCGCGTATTTGAGGTCGAGCCCGGGCGCGACGCGGCCTCGGATGAAGCGGTGGTGGCGGTTGAGCGCCGCAACGATCTCGTTGGCGCGCACGCCGCCCAGCGGCATCACATAGGCGTTGGCGACGCGCAGGTCGGGCGACATGCGCACTTCTGGCACGGTGATGACCGCGCCGGTCAACTCGTCGTCCTCGATCTCGCCACGCGCAAACAGCCCGGCGAGGGCATGCCGCACCAGCTCGCCGACACGCAGCATGCGCTGGGACGGGCCGGTCGGTCTGTGACGGTCCTGTTTCATTGCGCGGACTTAGGCGCTCCTCCGGTCCTCGTCAACGCCGGGGCTGGCTGGCCTGACGGCAGAGGCGTAAGCTTCGGCCATGCGCGCAATCGTGCTCGAGCAGTATGGCGACCCCGCGACGTCGCTGCGGGTCGGCGAGATGCCTGTGCCGGCGCCCCGGCCCGGCGAGGTGCTGGTCAAGATCGCAGCTTCGCCCATCCACCCCGCCGATATTGCCTTTATTGCCGGCCAATACGGCATCCGCCGGCCGCTGCCGACGATTCCGGGCCTCGAAGCCACCGGGACGGTCGTCGGGCACAATGCCGGGCTTTACGGGCGATGGCTGATGGGCAAGCGCGTGACCTGTCTGGGGCCCAACGATGCGCCGGGGCCATGGGCCGAATTCATGGCGTGCAAAGCCAGCACCTGCGTGCCGCTCAAGCGCGAGACCTCGGCCGAGTTCGGCGCGACGCTCCTGGTGAACCCGCTGAGCGCCCTGGCCCAGCTGCAACTGGTGCGCGAGGGAAGGCATGCGGCGTTCATCCAGACCGCCGCAGGCAGCGCGCTCGGGCGGATGCTGGCGGGGCTTGCGGCCGAGCGCGGCGTTCCCGCCATCCACGTCGTCAGGCGCGGCGACGCGGCCGAGGCGCTGCGGGCCGCCGGCACCATCAACGTGCTCAGCTCCGATGCACCGGATTTCGCCACGGCCCTCAAGACACTCGCAGCAAAGCTCGGCGCCACCATCGCCTTCGACGCGGTGGCCGGAGAGCTCAGCGAGACGCTCGCCGCCGCGATGCCGGCGGGCGGCCGCGTGGTGGTCTATGGCGGTCTCTCCGGCCAGTCACCGCGATTGTCCCTGCCCGACGCGATCTTCTCCGACAAGTCGATCGTGGGCTTCTGGCTTCCCCGCTACCTCGAGCGGGCCGGCCGGATGCGGGTGCTGGCGATGATCGGCGAGGTTCAGCGGCTGGGCGAGGCCAGGCTGGGCACCCGCATTCTGGCCCGGCTGCCGCTCGAGCGGATCAATGACGCGATCGCCCTGCAGTCGCGCGGCAGCGAGGGCAAGGTGCTGCTCACGCCGTAGGGGTCGCCGGCGGCGGGTCAACCGGCAGCGGCTCGGCTTCCACCGGCGCCGCCCTCGGGACGCCCTCGATCCGGCGCGCCAGGTCCTCGATGGCGCCCTCTTCCGGGAAGCCGCGGCGCGGCAGGATGATGACGTCGTCGTCGGTCTCGAGGAATAGGTGCGTGCGGCCGAGCAGCGACCGGCGGATGCTCGCAAACGTCACCGGATCGAGCTTGCCGGTGCCGACCAGATCGAGCCGGTCGGGCCATTCGGTGACCGTCACCTCGACCGGCCGGCGATAGCGGCGGCGGGCGCGCCACCACTGCCGCAGCGCGATCAGAATGAGCACGAGCACATAACCGATGGCGACCGCCACCGAGATCAGCAGCACAGAGCTCAGCCCAAAGCGTGCGCCGGCCCAGTCGTCCGGAATGAACGTCGCGCCGCCGCCCCAGGCGGCGAGCCAGAGCAGCAGCAGCAGCACGCCGATCGGGGTCATCCGCCCCGCCGCCTGCTCATAGGCCAGCGCATCGGCGCGGCCGAGCATGAAGGTGGTGGTGCGCAGCGGTTCCTCGGGCATGGAACGAGTGTAGCGCAGCGTGCAGAAAACACTAAGGGCGCGGATTGCTCCGCGCCCTTGAAGCTTGCGCCGTGGCGCCCGCCTTACAGCGTGCGGCTGACCTGCTCGACGCGGAAGCATTCGATGACGTCGCCGGCGCGGATGTCCTCGTAGTTCTCGAAGGCCATGCCGCATTCCTGGCCGGCCGGGACTTCCTTGACCTCGTCCTTGAAGCGCTTGAGCGTCTTGAGCTTGCCTTCGTGGATAACGACGTTGTCGCGCAACAGGCGCACGCCGGCGCCGCGTTCGACGATGCCTTCGGTGACCTGGCAACCGGCGACCTTGCCGACCTTGGTGATCTGGAAGACTTCCTTGATGGTGGCGTAGCCGATGAAGGTCTCGCGGCGCTCGGGCTTCAGGAGGCCCGACATCGCGCCCTTCACGTCGTCCACGAGGTCGTAGATGATGTTGTAGTAGCGGATCTCGATGCCGTCGCGGGTCGCGAGGTCGTTGGCCTGCTTGTTGGCGCGGACGTTGAAGCCGATGATGATGGCGTTGCTGGCCGAGGCCAGCGTGACGTCGGACTCGGTGATGCCACCCACGGCCGAGAGCAGGATCTGCGCCGATACCTCTTCGGTGCTCAGCTTGTTGAGCGAGGCAACGATCGCCTCGACCGAGCCCTGCACGTCGCCCTTGATGATCAGCGGGAACTTGGCGATGCCGGCCTGCTTGAGCTGATTCATCATCTGCTCGAGACTGGTGGCGCCGCCGGTGGCCGATTTCTCGCGCAGCTGGCGCTGACGGTAGTCGGTGACCTCGCGGGCCCGCGCTTCGGTCTCGACCACCGAGAAGCGGTCGCCGGCCGACGGCACGCCGGCAAAGCCCAGCACCTCGACGGGCGTCGAGGGACCGGCGTCCTTGACCTGCTGACCCTTGTCGTCGATCAGCGCGCGAACCCGGGCGAACTCCGTTCCAGCGACGACGATGTCGCCGATCCGGAGCGTGCCGCGCTGCACCAGAACGGTGGCCACAGCGCCGCGGCCGCGATCGAGCTTGGCTTCGATGACGAGGCCTTCGGCGCGCCCGTCCTTGGGCACCTGCAGCTCGAGCACTTCGGCCTGCAGCAGGATGGTTTCGAGCAGCTTGTCGAGGCCGGTCTTCTTGACCGCCGACACTTCGACGTCGAGCGTGTCGCCGCCCATCGATTCGACCTGCACGTCGTATTGCAGCAGCTCGGTGCGCACCCGCAGCGGGTTGGCCGAGGGCTTGTCCATCTTATTGATGGCGACGATGATCGGAACGCCCGCGGCCTTGGCGTGCTTGATGGATTCGATGGTCTGCGGCATCACGCCGTCGTCGGCCGCCACCACCAGCACGGCGATGTCGGTCGCCTGCGCGCCGCGGGCGCGCATGGCGGTGAACGCCTCGTGGCCCGGGGTATCGAGGAAGGTGATCTTCTGTCCGTTGACTTCGACCTGGTAGGCGCCGATGTGCTGGGTGATGCCGCCGGCTTCGCCTGAAACGACGTTCGTCTCGCGGATGGCGTCGAGCAGCGAGGTCTTGCCGTGGTCGACGTGGCCCATGATGGTCACGACCGGGGCGCGGCTGGTCAGATCCTCGGCCTTGTCGTCGGACGGCACGTCGTAGAGGCCGGCTTCGACGTCGGACTCGGCGACGCGCTTGACGGTGTGGCCCAGTTCGGTGGCGATCAGCTCGGCGGTATCGGCGTCGATCACGTCGTTGATGGTCACCATCTTGTCCATACCCATCAGCATCTTGATGACGGTGACGGAGCGCTCGGCCATGCGGTTGGCGAGCTCGCCCACGGTAATGGCCTCGGGGATGGTCACTTCGCGGCTGAGCTTGGGCGCGGCCTGGACATTGCGGCCCATCTTCTTGTCGCGGCGGCGACGCATGGCGGCGAGCGAGGGTCCGCGATCGCGGTCGGATTCGGTGGTCGCACTCGACAGCGTCAGCCGGCTGCGACCGAAGGCGTCCTCGCTGTCGCGGCGGGTCGGCCGTTCCGGAGTGGCACCGGCGCGACGGGCATTTTCAGTCTCCATCGGACGGCCGCCGGCAGGCGGCACGGTGCGCGTGCGGCGGCCATCGGCCTCCGACGGCGGCGCGGGAACATTGGGGATCGGTGCAGGTCCGCGGCCATAGCCGCCGGCCGGACGCGCCGACGGGCCGCCGGGACGGCGATCGACCCCACCGGGACCGGCCGGACGACGGTCGGCACCGGGCGCGCCGGGACGGCCAGCGCCGGGACCGCCCGGGCGCCGATCGGCACCGGGCGCGCCAGCAGGACGACGCTCATAGCCGCCGGGTCCACCGGGACGGCGATCGGTCGACGGACTTGCCGGACGGCGGGCTTCATAACCACCGGTGCGGGCGGCAGGCGCGGGCCGCTCGTCGCGCAGGGCGGGACGCTCGTCGCGCACCGGCTCGGCCGGGCGCTCGGCCTCGATCGTGGCGGTTTCGGCAGCGGCCTGCGCCGCAGCACGCTCGGCATCGGCGCGTGCGGCGGCTTCACGGATTTCGCGACGGCGCGCATCTTCCTCGGCGCGCCGGGCTTCGGCCTCGGCGGCGCGGCGGTCGTCCTCGGCGGAGCGGGCAGCTGCCTCGCGCAGGGCGCGGGCGCGAGCCTCGGCCTCGGTGCTCGACAAGCCGGCCGAACGGGGCACCGGCGACGCCGGCGTGCGCAAGGACGGACGGGCGCCATCGCGGCCGCCGGCCGGCGCCTGCCGGGGCGTGCCAGCGGCGCTGGGCGGGGGCGCAGCCTGGCGCGCCGGCGCACCGGTCGCGCCATGCGGCACGACACGCGTCTTGCGCTCGACCACGACGGTACGCGCTCCGCGCGACATGCCGGGGCGCGCTCCAGCCGAAGGCCCGCCCTTGAGGGTAAGGGTCTTCTTGTGGGCTCCGTCCTGGGTCTTGTCGTCGCTGTCAGCCATAAAAACTCGTCTCTTTCAAAGGTCAGTTGGCGATGTAACGGGCCAATCTCTCGGCTCGTTTCACCGCTGCTTCACCTGCTGCCCCTTGGGTCGGCGCAGCATGTATCACATTTTCGATCCCGAGCGCCAAACCCAATTGCGCGGAATCGAGCAATTCGAAATGGCCCCGTGGCGGGGCCGCAAGCCCTTGTTCTGCGGCCGCTTTATCGGAGGCGGTGAGGGTCGCGATGAGCTTCTTGCGGCCATCTTCGGCAGCGTCCGTCGCGGTGATGAGCGCAATCGCCTCGCCGGTTTCGAGCGCCGTCTTCACCTTCATCATGCCGGTCAGCAGCTGGCCGGCCTTCCTCGCCATCTGGAGGCTCGAAACGAACCGCTGCTCGAGCCGCCGCCGCGTCAGCGCCGGCAGGTCGTCGGGCACCCGCACCTCGGATTTGAGGCTCTTGGCGAACGCCTTCTTCTTCACGGCCTCGGCAATCTGTTTTTCGCCGAGGCTGATCCAGACGCCCCGGCCCTCGGCCCTGGCGTCGGTGTCGGGGACGAGAACGCCATCCGGGCCCACCACGAAGCGGATGAGCTCGGCCGCCGGCTTCACCTCATGGGTGAGCGCGCAACGCCGTTCGATTTCGTCCTTGCCGGGCACCGGGCAGAGGTCACCCGCATTTACGCGGGTGCTCCTTCCTCAGCCAGCTCTTCGGCCGGCGGAGCGAGGTCCGCCTCGGTGATCCAGCCGGCCTTGAGGCGGGCCTGGAGCACCATTTCCTCGGCCTCTTCGCGGCTCACCGGGAAGTCCTTCAAGCTGCCGTCGAAGCGCTTCACTTCGCCATCCTTGCGTTCGGTCCAGCCGACGAGGTCGTCGGCGGCGCAGCCGGCAAAATCCTCGATCGTCTTGATCCCGTCCTTGCCGAGCGCCACCAGCATGGCGGCGTTGAGGCCCGGAATCTCGTAGAGTTCATCCGCGACGCCGAGCGTCTTGCGCTCCTCGTCATTGGCCTTCTCGATGGCCGCGAGGTAGTCGGTGGCGCGCGTCTGGATTTCGGTGGCGGTCTCTTCGTCGAAGCCCTGGATGGAGGCGATTTCGCCGACATCGATATAGGCGAGCTGCTCGACGGAAGAGAAGCCTTCCGAAGCCAGTAGTTGGGCAACCATCTCGTCGACATCAAGGGCCTGCATGAACAAAGCCGACCGCTCGGTGAATTCCTTCTGCCGGCGCTCGCTCTCTTCCTGCTCGGTGAGGATGTCGATGTCCCAGCCGATGAGCTGGCTGGCAAGGCGCACGTTCTGGCCGCGGCGGCCGATGGCGAGGCTGAGCTGCTCGTCGGGCACCACGACTTCGATCTTTTCGGCCTGCTCGTCGAGCACGACCTTGGCGACGTCTGCCGGCTGCAGCGCCGAGACCACGAGGTCGGCGATGTTTTCGGTCCAGGGGATGATGTCGATCTTTTCGCCCTGCAGCTCGCCGACCACCGCCTGCACGCGGCTGCCGCGCAGGCCGCCGCCGGCGCCGACCGGATCGATCGAGGAGTCGTTGGAGGTCACGGCGATCTTGGCGCGGCTGCCCGGATCGCGGGCGATCGAGCGGATGGTGATGATGCCGTCGTAAATCTCGGGCACTTCCTGCATGAACAGCTTGGCCATGAACTGCGGGTGGGTGCGGCTCAAGAAAATCTGCGGGCCGCGCTGCTCGCGGCGCACGTCGTAGATGTAGGCGCGCACACGGTCGCCGTAGCGGTACATCTCGCG
>JBQCIY010000063.1:0-7394 GCA_051953275.1 Devosia sp.
GAATGCTGCCGAAGGATTTCCGAATCTTCCGGCGGCCGTTGAACGTGGTAGCCATACCCGCTCCTATCTTTCTCTCGATGTCTCGGAAGCAAATGTCCAAAGCTCCGACTATCAGCCGTCGGACCTCAGGAAATCTGCCCTTTTCGAATTTGTGTTAGGTGGTCGTTCCGCAACTAGAAACTGTCGCCGAAACCTCCAATGCGCCCGGAGGTGGCGAATGCGCCGCTCAGAGAAAACTTATATCGGCGGAAGCCGATGCTTCTATTCAACTCTGCGGCGAGAATGTGGCAGCGCCCGTGGGCGCTGCAGAATTCGCGAGCCCGGCCAACACATGGTGGTGACTGGGCGGACTTTCGGGGCTCGGGCCCCTCAAATCACTTGAGCTCGACTTTGGCCCCAGCCGCCTCGAGCTTCTTCTTGATGTCCTCGGCCTCGGCCTTGGCGACGCCTTCCTTGACGGTCTTGGGCGCGCCTTCGACCAGGGCCTTGGCCTCGCCGAGGCCCAGACCGGTGATCGCACGGACTTCCTTGATCACGTTGATCTTGTTGTCGCCGAAAGCGGCGAGAACGACGTCGAACTCGGTCTTCTCTTCGGCCGGAGCGGCGGCCGCGGCGGCCGGACCGGCTGCAGCAACGGCGACCGGAGCGGCGGCGGAAACGCCCCACTTCTCTTCGAGCATCTTGGAAAGTTCCGACGCCTCGAGCACGGTGAGGGCCGAGAGATCGTCGACGATTTTGGCGAGATCAGCCATTTGATATGTCCTGTTGTGTTTCGTTGCAGTTCGAACCGATAGGGCCGCGTACGGCCCCCAATGTGAGCCTTAGGCTTCGTTGCCCTTCTCGGCATGAGCCGAGAGGACACGGGCGATCTGGCCGCCGGGTGCCTGCAGGATCGAGGCAATGCGCGTGCCGGGCTGCTTGAGCATGCCGGCGATCGTCGCACGCAGCTGATCGAGCGAAGGCATCGTGGCGAGCGCCTTGACCTTGGCCGGGTCGAGACCCGTCATACCCATCGAGCCGCCGAGGACTTCGAACTTGTTGTTCTTGTCCGCGAAGGCCGACGCCACTTTCGGCGCCGTCATGGGGTCCTTGGCAAAGGCGATGACCGTCGGACCTTCGAAAAGGCCCGAGATGTCCGCAGTGCTGGTGTCCTTGAGAGCAAGCTTGGCCAGGCGGTTTTTGGCGACCTTCACGTTGCCGCCGGCCTGCTTCATCTGCACGCGCAGAGTCTCCAGGTCAGCGACGGTGAGGCCGGCATTGCGCGCGACGACGATCGATCCAGCCTCGGCGAACGAGGACTGGAGCGAGGCGACGACCTCACGCTTTTCCGCTCTTTCCACTCTTAGTCTCCACATTTGGCCCGAGGTACCTCGAGCCGTCTGCCAATTGCTGCCCTCGATTGCGCGAGGTCAGCGGTTGATGCCTGTCAACCGAGCCGACGCGTCGAGGGCGAACTGCCCTTTCGGCGGCAACTGGCCTGGTTCGAACCGCGGCCGGCGGGCCGTTGGCCCGTCGAAATCGGTTCTTACCCCGTCTATTGCAGGTGATTAAGCCGCAAGGCCCCTGCAGTCTCGGACAGGACTTCTGCCTCTCTTGCGAGAGACATCTCGGGACGGGCGAGCCCGCCCCGAAACGGGTTACGCGCTCAGCGACGCCGGATCGACGTGGACCCCGGGCCCCATGGTCGAGCTGACGGCGACGCGCTTCACATAAGTGCCCTTGGCGCCGGTCGGCTTGGCCCTGGTCACCGCATCGGTGAACGCCTTGATGTTCTCGAGCAGCGCCGCCTCGGTGAACGAGGCCTTGCCGACGCCCGCATGGATAATGCCGGCCTTCTCGACGCGGAACTCCACGGCGCCGCCCTTGGCGGCCTTGACCGCGCCGGCGACGTCCGGGGTGACCGTGCCGACCTTGGGGTTCGGCATCAGGTTGCGCGGGCCGAGCACCTTACCGAGGCGCCCGACGAGCGGCATCATGTCCGGGGTGGCGATAACGCGGTCGAAGTCGATCTTGCCGCCCTGCACTTCGGCGACGAGGTCCTCGGCACCGACGATGTCGGCGCCGGCCTTGCGGGCCTCCTCAGCCTTGGCGTCCTTGGCGAATACCGCCACGCGGACGGTCTTGCCGGTGCCGTTGGGCAGGTTCACGACGCCGCGGACCATCTGGTCGGCGTGACGCGGGTCGACGCCCAGGTTCATCGCGACTTCAACGGTCTCGTCGAACTTCGCCTTGGCGCGTTCCTTGACCATCTTCACCGCGTCGTTGAGCGCATAGAGCTTCTTGCGATCGATGCCCTTGGCGATTTCAGTCGTACGCTTGCCGGCCATTTATCAGCCCTCCACCGTCAGGCCCATCGAACGGGCGGAGCCGGCGATCATCTTCGCGGCGGCGTCGACGTCGTAGGCGTTGAGATCCTTGAGCTTCGCCTCGGCGATCTCGCGGATCTGCTTCTGGGTGATGGTGCCGGCCGAATCCTTGCCCGGGAGTTTCGAGCCGGACTTGAGGTTCATCGCCTTCTTGAGGAAGTAGGTCACCGGCGGCAGGCGCGTCTCGAACGAGAAGCTCTTGTCGGCATAGATGGTGATGACGACCGGGGTCGGGGCGCCCTTCTCCTGGTTCTGCGTGGCGGCGTTGAAGGCCTTGCAGAATTCCATGATGTTGAGACCGCGCTGGCCGAGCGCGGGGCCGATCGGAGGCGACGGGGTCGCCGAACCGGCCGGGACCTGAAGCTTCAGGTACCCAGTGATTTTCTTTGCCATGTTACGTCCTTCATTTCACGTGCCGGTGTCACCCGGCGGCTAGACGCTGTGGTTCGAGGGGCACCCGGTGGTGGCTGCCACCGCCCTCTCCCACAGTTTGCAGTTCGGCGTTTCCGCCGGACCGCGATAACGGCCCGCTTGAAGGTTAGACCTTCTCGACCTGACCGTATTCGAGCTCCACCGGAGTGGGACGCCCGAAAATCGAAACCTCGACCTTGAGCCGCGCCCGCTCTTCGTCGACTTCTTCGACGACGCCGTTGAAGCTCGCGAACGGACCATCGGAAACCCGCACCTGCTCGCCCACCTCGAACGAGACGGAGGGCTTTGGATGCTCCACGCCTTCCTGCACCTGCTGCAGGATGGCCATGGCTTCTTTCTCCGAGATCGGCATGGGCTTGTCGCCCGAGCCGAGGAAACCGGTGACCTTCGGGGTGTTCTTGATCAGGTGGAACGCCTCGTTGGTCATGTCCATCTTCACCAGCACGTAGCCGGGGAAGAATTTGCGCTCGGCGTCGACCTTGCGGCCGCGACGCATCTCGACGACCTTCTCGGTCGGTACGATCACATCCTCGAACAAGTCCTGCAGCTTGTTCTGCGCCACCTTCTGGCGGATATCCTCAGCAACCTTCCGCTCGAAGTTGCTGTACGCCTGAACGATGTACCAGCGCTTGGCCATGCCGCGTGTCGTCTCCTGGTCGTCTAAATTTCAGATCCGCTCAGCGGATCGCCAAAACCGTCTGCACCAGCCAGGAAATGACCTGATCCGCAGCGAGAAAGAACAGGCTCGCCAGCGCCACCATCGCCAGTACCATTACGGTCGAGATCAACGTCTCCTGCCGCGTCGGCCAGGTGACCTTGCCCACTTCCTGGCGAACTTCCTGCAGGAATTTGATGGGGTTCATCACGGCCATGGAGGTCACTTTCGAGGGTGGGCGTTTTGCCCAAAACCAATTACCGCGCGAGTCTCCTCGGCGGCTGAGAGGCGGTCATTTAATGAGTTGTCAGGCGCTTGGCAAGTGTCTTGCACCCAAACTCGCAATGTTCGAGAGACCCTTTAGATAAGATTGGGTCCGCTGGTTTCAAGCCGCGACCGGAACAGTTACGCGGCTCCTATTGGCCCGCATGTTTAGCCAGCGCAGCAGCAGGCCGAAAATGACCAGGAGGAGGCCGGCGCCGAGCAGCGACAGCGGGTTCGGCCCGAAATACTCGAACCATTGGGTATAGAAGTGAACAGCCCCGAACACCGCGGCCGCGTTCACCACCCAGCGCCTGTTGGCATACACGCCCCAGATGCCGGCGCCGATCAACAGAATGGCCCAGGCAATCGTGAACCAGCTCGCTGGCCACCCCATTGCCGGATCGCCGAACAGCGACCCAACGAGGAAGGCGGCGTTGATCATCAGGATCGCCGTGCGCGCTGCGATGAGCAGCACCCGCTCATAAGTTGACTTTTGCTGCAGCGAAATCAGGAACAGCGCGAGCGTCACCACGGAGAGAACCGAGATGGTAAAGGCCGGCCGGTCGACACCCAGTAGATAGCTCGCATGCCAATAGGCGGTGCTGGCGCCAAGTGCGAACGCCAGTTCGATCACCGCGAGCGCCGCCAGGAGGCCGGACTCCGCTAGGAGCCCTGCCGCGGCGAGCCCAACCGTCAATCCGACATTTGCCCAGACCGAACCGTCCGCCAGGTAGCTCACGCCGCCGGCAATCCCGAGGGCACCGACCGTTACGCAAAACTGCGCGAACAGCCACCACTTGGCGACCTTGTTGAGGATCAGGCCGAATCCCAGGACGAACAGGATGACGCCGATGACGATCACTGACTGGGCAGTCGGGAACAATATCCCGCCGCCAAGGACCACCGCGACAGTCCCGAAGGCGAGCAGAATGTTGCTACCCAGCGATGCAGTGTCTTCGGCACCCAAGCGGGCCAGCCGGTCAGCCTCTTCCTGGGTGAGCTGTCCCTTCGCCACCAGATCGTTGAGGTCGAGCGTGACCTTCATTGCCGTGCCCTCGCCATGCCCGGCCGCAATTTTAGCAGCGATTACGACGTCCGCATATCGGCGGCGCCGGCAGTCCGATCAGCAATTGCAAGGATTTACGCCTGGCAGGGGCAGCAGGACTTGAACCCGCGACCCTCGGTTTTGGAGACCGATGCTCTACCAACTGAGCTATACCCCTCCGAGGCGAAGCACCGTCTAGTCGCAAAGGGGTCGCTGCGCAAGCCATCACGGGGCTGTGATAGTGTTGCCGAATCCCCGCAGTGTGCCGATTTGCAACACTTCTTGTTGTCGACCAAAGTGCAGTGCAATAGGGTTCCAGTACCCGCGGCTCAGCGCGGGGTTCGTCCAGGGGAATGCAATGAAGAAAATCCTCACTCTCGCCGCGCTGATGGCGATCGCCGCCACGCCGGTTACTGCCGCCTCCGCTGCCACCACGACCGCGCCGGCCATGTCGAAAGTCGACGCCGTCTGCTACATCCTGCCGCTGCTGCCCAAGTGCGTGGATGAGTGGAAGGCCGCGCACCCGATGGCCGCACCGGCTGCCGCCGCCAAGAAGGTGGCCGCGGTGACCACCAAGACCGCCGTGAAGGCGACGACCACCACCATGAACATGATGGCGATGCCGAAGTGCACGCCCGCCCCGGCCGGTTCGGCCTATCTGTACGTCTGCAAGTAAGAGCGCCGTCGCTGTTGAGTTTGTGATCGCCCCGGCCCGGCCGGGGCGATCTCATTTGCGGAACACGTCGCCGTCGCTGAAGCGGTGAGGCGGCAGGTGTTCGATCCCCAGATCGCGCCGCAAATGCGCGTTCATCGATAGGAGATCTAGATCCGCGAGGCGACGTCGGCGAGATCTTGCCGTCACCCACGCTGCCAATCGCCGTGCAAGTCCGGCCCGGCCTAACGTCTTGTCGTAGTAGAGCATTTTCCGTTGCTTCGGTAAGTTTCGATAAGCCAGATGTGCGCTCTTTTGCGCTGCGACACCAATTCGGTATAGAGTAGCGTCCATAAGCTAGGCTTATGGATATGGGCGACAATCTTCCTTCCCTTGCGGCCATCCGGGTCTTCGAGGCGGCCTCGCGGTTGATGAGCTTCACCAAGGCGGCGGCCGAGCTCGGCATGACGCAGGCAGCGGTGAGCTATCAAATCAAGCTGCTCGAGGAGCGCCTCGGTGCGCCGCTGTTTCTGCGCCAGCCACGGGCGCTGGCCCTGACCTCGGCCGGCCAGTGGCTGGCCCCCCGCACCAACGAAGCGTTCGAACTGCTGCGCTCCGCGTATGCGCAGTTCGGCGAGCGCGAGAGCGCGTCGCTCATCGTCAACACCATGCACACCTTTGCGGCCCAGTGGCTGTCGCCGCGGCTGGGCAAGTTCCAGTTGCAGCATCCCAAGATCGCCGTGCGCCTCGAGACGACCGAGCGGCTCGTCGACTTTGCCCGCGAAGAGGTCGACGTGGTGATCCGCACCGGCAAGGGCAGATGGGACGGTCTGAGTTCCCTCAAGCTGGTCGATGTCCGCTTCACACCGATGGTCGCGCCAGCCCTGGCGGAGTCCGTCGGAGGGCTGCGAACGCCTGGGGACCTGCTCAAGGTGCCGCTGCTCGATCCGATGGATCCGTGGTGGGACCAGTGGTTCGAGGCGTACGACCTGCCCAAGGCCGCGCTCAAGCGGGAGAATGCGCCGACCATCATGCTCCAGACCATCACCGCGAGCGCCGCGGCGAACGGCCTCGGCGCGGCGCTGCTCGTTCCGGACTTCTTCGAGTTGGAGATTGCGGCCGGACGGCTGGTTGCGCCGTACCCGGCGCTTAGCGTCGCGGACGACGCCTATTGGCTGGCCTATCCCGAAGGCCGCCGCAACGTCCCTAAGATCAAGGCCTTCCGCGACTGGGTCGCCGGCGAAATCCGCAGCTGACGGCCGCGGTCAGGGATGAGCGACCATGTCTTCGAGATCGGGCTGCAGATAGTCGATCACGAGGTTTCCGTACTGCGGGTCTTTCTGGGTCACGATGATCTTGATCCCCGGCAACTGCCAGATCTCCTGCTTGCCGCCTCCGCCAAGCATGTCGCTTGCCTGCGGCGGCCCGCAGGACGCCGTGATCGAGGCAACGGCTGCGTCGAAATCCCCGGTCGCGCCAACGCCAACCAATTCATAGAGCCGCGGCTCGGCTCCCGCGGTCGGGGCCATGAAGTTGGCGGTCACATGCGCCCCGACATCGGCAAGATGTGCGGGGGCCTCGACCCAGTCGTCGCCCGACGGCACGAACCAACGGCAAGAGGTGACGCCGGCGATGCCACTGGCCAGCGCGGCCGCATCGTAGTGGGTGCCGTTGACGACGATGCTTCCGGTGTCGCTCGAACAGATCAGTTTGGCGTTCGCTGCGTCCGGAAACGCGACCGTCCGAGTCGCCCGCAGCTCACTCGCTAGCGCGACGATCGGCAACCCGCCCGCGGTTGCCGCGGAGGTGGTTCCGCCCGCAAGCAGGACGGCAGCCGCTAGCAAGGCATGGATCGAGCGTCGCATCGACGGCTCCCACAAGGGTCTGGAGATTGTAGCAGAATTGGAGCGGGTGAAGGGAATCGAACCCTCGTATTCAGCTTGGAAGGCTGCTGCTCTACCATTGAGCTACACCCGCCTG
>JBQCIY010000064.1:0-5040 GCA_051953275.1 Devosia sp.
TCATGAACCTGTGCGCCCTGGTAGCGGAGGAGGGATTTGAACCCCCGACACACGGATTATGATTCCGCTGCTCTAACCACCTGAGCTACTCCGCCAGCGTCCCCTGAGGGAGGGCGCGCCTTCTTAGGTTTGGGGGGTGACGGTGTCAAGCATGGGTGCGTCAGCGGCCGAACTTCTGCTGCCAGGTGGGAAAAACGTCGTCCGCGGCGGGCGTCGCGAGATAGACAGCACGGGCGATGGCGCGAGCGAGGCAGGTCGCGGCGGCGTGGCCGATGGCGATGGCATCGAAGATCGGATCGGTGAGGGGCCGCGCCCCGGTCGAGACGGCAAAAACGAGATCGCCGTCGACGAGGGTGTGGGCGGGGTTGATGGCCCGCGCCATGCCGTCCTGCGCCGCGACAGCCATGCGCTTGAGCTGAGCCTTGTCGAGGGAGGCGTCGGTGGCGACGATGGCGATGGTGGTGTTGGCGAGTTCGCCGAGCGCGTCCTTCTTGGTGCGCACGGACTGAGCGAACGGAACCGGCGCCGGGTTGACGCCAAGGCCACCAAATTCGCCGCCGATCTCCCAGGGGGCGGCCCAGAAGTGTGGGCCGTCGCCGGCGGTGACGGCGCCAGTGGCATTGGCGCCGACGAGGGCGCCCACGGTGATGCAGTTGCCGACGACCAGTGAGGCCGAGCCGAGGCCGCCCTTCAGGCCGGCGGTGGTGGCGCCGACCCCGGCCCCGGCAGTGCCAAGGGAGAAATCGTGCGAGGCTGCGGCCAGCGCGCGCGTGCCCAGGTCGCGATATGGATTAGTGTTCCAGTTCTTGTCGCCGCCGCCGGCGAGATCGAACAGGATCGCGGCGGGGACGATCGGAATGATCAGGTCGGCATAGGTGAAGCCGCGGCCCATGGCTCGGAGCCCGTCGCTGACGCCGGAGGCCGCATCGAGGCCATAGGCCGAGCCACCGGAGAGGACGAGCGCGTCGACGCCGTCGACCAGCTTGTCGGGGGCAAGGAGATCGGTCTCACGCGTGCCGGGCGAACCGCCCATGACGTCGACCGAGGCACGGAACGGCTTGTCAGCGACAAGCACGGTGGTGCCGGTCTTGATACGATGGTCCTCGGCGTTGCCGACGCGCAGGCCGGGGACGTCGGTGATGAGGTTACGCGGTCCGGGGGTCATGCGGTTGCCAGATGTGAACGAACAAGGGCGAGATCGCGGTTGAGCGGCACGCCGTCGGGGTCCCAGACGCGGCGCATCTCGAGCATCTCAGCGGCGATGCGCCAGTTGCCGAGCTTCAGATGTGCGTCGAGCAGGAGCTGGCCGAACAGGTCGCGCTGCGCATGGCTGCCGCCGATTTCGGTGAGGCGCGGATTGGCGATGGCGAGGTTGCGCGCGGCGCCGGCCCAGTCGCGTCTGGCGTGGGCATAGACGCCGCGGGCGGCGGGCAGGGCAACCTCGCGCCAGACGATGCGGTCGAAGGCTTGCGAAGTGCGCGCCTTGTCCTCGACTTCCGCGAGGAGCGTTTGGGCTTCGGCGAAGTCGGCGCGGGCGAGGCCGTAGAGATATTGCAACGTCAGGAAGGGCTGGAGGACGTCGCGGGCGCGGGGCCGCAGGTACTCGGCGAGCTGCTGCCAGCGGTCGCCCACATCGAGCCCGGCGATCTCCATGCGGGCGAGCAGCGAGACTGCGCCGACCTGGTCCTGCGAGTAGGTGGGCTCGATGCCCCAGACGTGATGATCGTAGGCGTCGAAGACGGCGGCGCTGTCGCCGAGCGAGATGTGGAACAGCGCCTTGTGCCACCAATTGTGGGTGTACATGAAGCTGTTGAGATCGACCCAGGTACGCTGGGCCTCGCCGAGGAAGGCGACGCCTTCGCGCACGCGGCCGGTCGAAAGCATGACGTGGGCGAGGGCGTGCTGGGCCCACGGTTCCTTCTGTTTGAGTTCGAGGGCGCGGCGGGCCTCACGTTCGGCGGTGGGGAGGTCGTGGAGTTGCTCGTAGCCGAAGGCGAGCATGCCGTGGAGATGTGGGTTATCGGCGTTTTCCGCCTCGACCTTTTTGGCGATGGCGAGCATCGCGCTGGCGTCGCCGCGGTTGAAACTGAAATACTGGTGCAGCTTCACGCTGGCGAGGTCGCGCGGGAAATTGTCGGCGATGGTGTCGCCGATGCGCTGCACCGAGGGAATGTCGCCGGCGATCCAGCGCTCGAGCTGATCGAGCATGAGCTGTTCGCGCGGATTGGCGTTGAGCCGCTGCGCGTTGGCTCGATCGTAGTAGAGGCGGGCGTGGTCCTCGGCGCCCGCGGCTTCGAGGAACATCCAGGTGAAGCCGGCATAGATGTTGGCGAGGGGCGAGTCCGGATCGGCGTCGGCGGCGGCGAGGACGTTGGTCGCCCTGGTCTCGTAACCGAGAAAGCCGGTGACGAAATCGTCGATGCCGCGCAGTGTCGCTGCATTGTTGCCGGTGATTTCGTTGCCGAGGGAATCCTGCGCCATGCCGATGCCCTAGATCACCCGTCCGCCATCGACCTCAAGGGCGACGCCGGTGACCATGCCGGCTTCGTCGGAGCAGAGGTAGCAGGCGGCGTTGCCGATATCGGCCGGAGTGGAGAAGCGGCCGATCGGGATGGTGCTGAGGAATTTTGCGCGCATCTCGGGCGTGTCCTCGCCCATGAAGGTCTTGAGGAGCGGCGTTTCGCCCGCGACCGGATTGATGGCGTTGACCCGGATGCCGAGCGGGGCGAGCTCGACGGCCATCGATTTGGTGGCCGTGACCATCCAGCCCTTGGATGCATTGTACCAGCTCAGGCGCGGGCGCGGGCTTACCGCGGCGGTGGAGGCGATGTTGAGGATGACGCCGGACTTCGCGGCCTTGAAGCGCGGCACGACGTGCCGGGCGGTGAGGTAGACCGACTTGACGTTGACGGCGAGGACGCGGTCGAAATCGGCCTCGGAGATCTCGTCGAGCGGCGCCGGCATGTGGCTGACGCCGGCATTGTTGACGAGGATGTCGAGCCTGCCGAACGCCGCGTAGGCGGCCTCGACCATGGCGGCCACCGAGCCATCCTTGGAGACATCGACCTGCTGCGCGGTGGCGCCGAGTTCTTTCGCGAGCGCGGATGCCGCATCGCCGTTGATATCGGCGATCATCACGCGGGCGCCTTCGGCCGCGAACTTGCGGACGATGCCGGCGCCGAAGCCGGAGGCGCCGCCGGTGACGATCGCGGTCTTGCCGCTCAGCCGTGCCATGCCGCCACCGTCTTCAACACGCTGAACCCGTACAACGCTTCCATGCCTTTCTCGCGGCCGAAGCCGGATTTGCCGGTGCCGCCGAAGGGCAGCTCGACGCCGCCGCCGGCGCCGTAGTTGTTGATGAAGACCTGGCCGGAGCGGATCGCCTTGGCGAGGCGCATCTGGCGGCCGCCGTGACTGGTCCACACGCCGGCAACGAGGCCGAAGTCGGTGCCGTTGGCGATGGCGATCGCTTCCTCCTCGCTGTCGAAGGGGATGACCACCTGCACAGGCCCGAAGATTTCGTCCTGCGCCAGGCGATTGGTTGGCGCGACGCGGGAGAGCAGGGTGGGCTGGAGGTAGTGGCCGCCGGCTGGGGCGTCATCGGCGATGGCGCCGCGGGCGGCGACTTCGGCGCCGCCGAGATCGCCGAGGAAGCCGTTGACGATGTCCTTCTGACGCTCGCTGACCATCGGGCCGAGGTCGAGATCGGCGATGGCGGGGCCGACGCGCAGGGCGCGGTAGCGTTCGGCCATGCGGGCGAGCAGCTCGTCGTGGATTTTGCGTTCGACGAGGATGCGGGAGCTCGCCGAACAGGTTTGACCGGCGTTCTGGATGCCGGCATTGACGAGGAACGGCAGGGCGCGGTCGAGGTCGGCATCGGCAAAGACCAGTTGCGGCGACTTGCCGCCGAGCTCGAGCGTGACCGGAACGACGTTCTGCGCGGCGGCGCGCTGGATGATCTGGCCGACCGGCACGGAGCCGGTGAACGAGATATGGCTGATGCCGGGATGGGCGGTGAGCGCGGCGCCTGCCTCTTCGCCGAGGCCGGGGACGACGTTGAGCGCGCCCTCGGGCAGGCCGGCTTCGGCGGCGATCCGGGCGAAGGCGATGGCGGTGAGGCAGGCCTCTTCCGCCGGCTTCAGCACGACGGCGTTGCCCATGGTGAGCGCGCCGCCGACCGAGCGGCCGAGCACCTGCATGGGATAGTTCCACGGGATGATGTGGCCGGTGACGCCGTGCGGCTCGCGCAGGGTGTAGACGGTGTAGCCGTCGAGATAGGGAATGGTTTCGCCCATCACCTTGTCGGCGGCGCCGCCGTAGAACTCCATGTAGCGGGCGAGGGCGATGGCATCGGCGCGGGCCTGCTTCAGCGGCTTGCCGACATCGAGCGCCTCGATGCGGGCGAGGTCGTCGACGCGCTCGAGCACGAGGCGGCCGATGCGGGATAGGATGCGACCGCGCTCGGCCGCGGGGGTCTTGCCCCAGGCACCGGTGAGCGCGGCGCGGGCGGCGGTGACGGCGGCATCGATGTCGGCGGCCTGGCCGCGCGGGATGCGCGCGATGATGGTGCCGTCGGAGGGATTCTCGACGTCGAGGTAATCAGCGCCGAGGGGAGCGACCCAGCGGCCGCCGATGAAGCATTTTGAGGGATCGAAGAAGAGATTGGGGTCGGGACGGACGTTCATGGGATTTGCGTACGCCCACGGAGGAATGCGTGCAAGCCGCGGTCTCTTTTGCCGCTCTGTCCGAGCGATCTCAAACGGGCTCGCTCGGGAGTTTGTTTTTGCGCTCTGTCTGATCGAGCCGGAGGCGGCTCGATCATCCAACCGGAGTCTGTTTGCGCTCTGTCTGATCAATCCCAAGAGGGCTTGATCATCCAACCGCTGTTGGTGATTTCACAGGGCGAGCGGAAGCGTCCGCCGGCCCATCCGGCGATGTCAAAGACCACTCGGTGCCGCAATCGAGGTGCGGCCGGCGAGGCTCCGAACCCCGGAGCGGGGTCGTCCCGCATGTAACTGAGGCCGGAGCCTCGCCATGCGA
>JBQCIY010000065.1:0-10100 GCA_051953275.1 Devosia sp.
CCCTGCAGCTCGCCGACCACCGCCTGCACGCGGCTGCCGCGCATGCCGACGCAGGCGCCGACCGGATCGATCGAGGAGTCGTTGGAGGTCACGGCGATCTTGGCGCGGCTGCCCGGATCGCGGGCGATCGAGCGGATGGTGATGATGCCGTCGTAGATCTCGGGCACTTCCTGCATGAACAGCTTGGCCATGAACTGCGGGTGGGTGCGGCTCAAGAAAATCTGCGGGCCGCGCTGCTCGCGGCGCACGTCGTAGATGTAGGCGCGCACACGGTCGCCGTAGCGGTACATCTCGCGCGGGATCAGCTCGTCACGGCGGATGATGGCTTCGCCGCGGCCAAGATCGACGATGACGTTGCCGTATTCGACGCGCTTGACGGTGCCGTTGACGATCTCGCCGACGCGATTGATGTACTCCTCGTACATGCGGTCGCGCTCGGCATCGCGGACCTTCTGCACGATCACCTGCTTGGCCGACTGTGCGGCGATACGGCCGAACTCGATGGGTGGCAGCGGCTCGCCGACGAAATCGCCGAGCTTGGCCGCGCTGTTGCGCGCCTGCGCCTCGGGCAGCGTGATCTGGCGGGCCGGCTCTTCGACGTTCTCGACGACTTCGCGCAGGCGGGTGAGCTTGAGTTCGCCGGTGCGCGGGTTGATCTCGGCGCGCACGTCGGTCTCGGCGCCATAGCGGGTCTTGGCGGCCTTTTCGATCGCGTCCTGCATCGACTGGATGACGATCATGCGGTCGATGGATTTCTCGCGGGCAACGGCATCGGCGATCTGGAGCAGTTCCAGTCGGTTCGCGCTCACGGCCATTTAGTCAATCTCCTGTTGGTCTTTTGCCTGGCATGTCCTCGGCCCAGCGGGCCCGCGGGTCGTCAGGCGGGGAGTTCGCTGTCTTCGGTATCAGAATCAAGTTCTACGGTTTCGACGTCGTCGCCTTCGTCGATCGGATTTTCGTCCTGGTCGGCCTCGGCCATGTTCAGGAGTCTGTCGGTCATCACGAGCTTGGCCTCGGCAATGGCGCTCAGCGGCAGCACGTGGTCGGGGTCGGTGTCTTTCGGCGCATCCGGCAGGCGGATGGTGACGGTGTCGTCCGTGGCGGCAGCGATCTCGCCGCGGAAGCGTTTCCGCCCCTCGATCGCGTCGGCAAGCTCGACCTTGGCCTCGTGGCCGATATAGGTCCGGTAGTCGCGGGCCCGCACCAGCGGCCGGTCGATGCCGGGCGAGCTCACCTCGAGGTGATATTCGCGGTCGATCGGATCCTCGACGTCGAGCACCGGCGAAAGATCTTTGGAAAGCCGTTCGCAGTCGGTGATGGTGAAGCGGCCGGCTGCGTCCTCGGCCATGATCTGCAGCGTGCAGCCGTTCTCCTGCGTGACCTTCACGCGGACGAGCGCATAGCCGAGGTCGTTGGCGACGGGCTCGACGATATGCGCGATGCGCTGTTCGAGCCCGGTCTCGCGGACATAGCGTTTTTCGTTCAGGTCGAAAGCCATGGGCTTCGGGAGGCAGCCTTCGTAAACAAAAAGAGCGGGGGCCGGTCCGGCACCCACTCTCGATTGGAGAGCAACGATGTTGGCTGTGATATAACCCCGCGCCGTCCCGGGCGCAAGGGCTATGCCCGCACCCCTACTTCTCCCAGGTCACGTTTTCGACGTTGGCGCCGAGATCCTTGAGCGTGCCGCGCAGCTCCTTGACCATCGGGTCAGGGCCGCAGAGGTAGAAGTTCTGGTCGAACTTGCCGACATGCGCCTCGAGGAACTTTGCGTCGATCCGCTCGTGCAGCAGGCTCGAACCGGGGTCGTCGGTGACGGTCCAGAGCACGGTGAGCCCGCGCATCGCCTCGAACTCCTCGCGCAGGATGATGTCGGCCTCGGTGCGGTTGGAGACGATCAGGGTGTGCCCCTCGAGCTTCCGCCGATGGTGCAGGTCGCGCAGGATCGCGATGAACGGCGTCACCCCTGCTCCGCCGGCAAGGAACACGCCGGGGCCCTTGTAGGTAATGGTGCCCCAGACGTCGCGCAGCACCAGCGAGCGGCCCGGCACGTAGCCATAGAGGCGCTCGGTGACGCCGTCGCCGCCGGTCTGAAAGTAGCTCTTGATGGTAAATTCGAGGTGCGGATCGTCGGTCAGCGAGGTGAAAGTGAAGGGATGCTTCTTGTCCCGCCATCCCTCCTCGTCGAGCGAGACCTCGGTCGCCTGGCCCGGCTGGAAGCTGTAGCCCTCGGGCTTTTCGAGCGTGTAGCGGCGGACATTATGGGTGACGTCGGCGATCGAGACGATTTTGACGCTGGGCATTGTTTGGGCCTCCATTGCCGATCTAACGTTCCGTAAATGCCATATCATCCCTGCGGCGTGAGCGGAAAATCCGCCTCAAGCGCCGCCGCGACCGATGGTTTCCTCGGGGCAACTGACCCTCCTCCGGGCCACCAGGTTTCCCCGAAAGCGCTCACCGCCCTCGGCGTAACTCTCTCTATCGATTGCAGAATTTCAAGGCGGTGCATGGCTGCCTTGCGGGGTTGGAAGCGCGCTTCCGGGGCTCGATCTGAGCGTGGTCCAACGAAAGAAAGGGACCCTCAAATGACCAACGCATCGAAGCTTTCCGCCCTCGCCGTCACCGCTGTCGTCGCCCTGGGCGCAATTGCCAGCCCGGCGCTCGCCAATACCAAGGTGTTCGACGACGGCGCGTATGTGCAGCAGCTGCGCTACGATGGCGTGAATGCCATCGCCGCAGACCTCGAGACGCCCTCGATCGTGCGCGCCACGGTGATCGCGCCCGACGGGCACACGACCTATCAGTTCTTCGACAAGGACACGCTGCAGCCGATCAAGCAGTAACGCCTGGACTGATGAAAAAGAGCCGGCGGACGATCCGCCGGCTCTTTAAACTAGATCGAGTTGCCCAGCGGCAGACCCGGCGGAGAAGCCAGTCGCGCATCGAAATCGCGGCGCGCTTTCAGAACGCTCTGCCAATGCGCCGCGGCGAAGCTCTCGAAGGCCTCGAACGCCTTCAAGGCCTCCATACCGAGCGAGGTCAGGGCGTAGTCGACGCGCGGCGGGATGGTGGCATAGCTGGTCCGCGACACGAAGCCGTCGCGCTCGAGCGCCCGGAGGCTCGCGGTCAGCGTCTTCTGCGAGATCGTGCCGATCTCGCGCTGCAGCTCCGAGAAGCGTTTGGTCTCCGCTCTCAGATGCAGAACGATCGTCAGGTTCCATTTACTGTGACGGTGGGTCAGCAGCTCCTCGAGAATCGCGCTATCGAGCGGCGGACGCTTTGGCCCCATAAGACATACTCCGGCTGGTGCGGCGCCTTCCGGCGACGCAGCCTCCCTCCGTGCGGGCTCATGTTGGAATCGCCAGCGCCGATGTCCAGAGGACGAAAGCGCGAACGTGGCGGGAATATTTTCCGCTCAGGCCAGTCGTTCGAATTGAAAGTAAAAGCTGACGTGCCGGCCTTCGAGCCGGGCCTTCTGCTCGTAGCGGGTCGGCTCCCACCCCGGATAGGGTGTGTGCCATTCGGCGGGACTGGTGCCAATAAAGCGGAAGCGCGGCTCACGCAGCATGTGCGCGAGCGTCCAGTTGGCGTAGTCCTCGATGTCGGTGGCGAAGCGGAAGATGGCGCCCGGCTTGAGCACGCGCGCGAGCTCGCCCAGCGTCGTCGGCGAAACGAAGCGGCGCTTGTGGTGGCGAGTCTTCGGCCACGGGTCGGGATAGAGCAGATAGGCCGCATCGAGGCTCGCATCGGGCAGCTTGAGCAGGAGCTTCAGCGCATCGTCGCCGAACAGCCGGACATTGCCGAGCTCCTGCTCGTCGATGGCCTCGAGCATCTTGGCGATGCCGCCCGAGAACACTTCGCAGCCGATGAAGCCGGTGTCGGGATGTGCCGCGGCCTGGCGCGCCAGGTGCTCGCCGCCGCCGTAGCCGATCTCGAGCTCGACCCGCTGCGGCGCTGATTGGAACAGCGTTCTTGGAGCGAGCGTGCCCGCGGGCAACTCGATTGCGACGGCGGGCAGCTTGTCATGGAACAACCGGTCCTGCCCCTTGTGCAGGCGCTTGCCCGAGCGGCGGCCGAAGAAGGCCCGCGGTTCGCCGTTGACAGTGAGGGGATGGTGGGACTTGGCATTGAACATGCGACAGCCCAGTAGCCAAAGGCCATCGCAACCGCAAGGCGGAGGTCAGTCCTTGCGGCCGAACGCACCCGGCCCCGCATGGAAGAGTCCGATCAGCAGCACGCCCAGCGCCGCGCCAAGAGCGGACGGCAGCGGATCGGCGGTCAAAGCCGGCCACGCCCACCAGGCGATGGCGACCGAGACAACCAGCCCGACCCACCCGACGACAAAATTGACCACCGGTCCATTGCCGAGCGCCGAGGGATAGCGTTCTCTGGTGATGCCGCGCGCAAAGTGCGGCCAGGCATTGCCGGCAAACAGGCCGAGGAAGATCGAGACAAGGATCGGAAGCATGAGCGTCTCCTGGGAATTGACCATTGGTCAATAATACAGAATGAGGCGGCGGGTCAATCCGGGTGAGGAGCTGACCCGCGAGCGGATCGCCGACGCGGCCCTGGAGGTGCTGGCGGCTGAGGGGCTGGACGGACTGACGCTGCGCAAGGTGGCGGCCCGGCTGAACGTCCAGCATGGGGCGCTCTACTGGCACGTGCGGGACAAGCGGGACCTGCTCGACGAGGCGGCGCAGGCCCTGCTGCGGCGCGAGTTTTCGCCGGTGCCGGAGCGCGGCGAGCAAGACTGGCGCGATTGGCTCACAGGAATCGCCACGCGGCTGCGGCGGGCCATGCTCTCGCATCGCGATGGTGCCGCAATCGTCGTCACCAGCCGCTCGAAGGCGCGGGTCGACATCCTCGCCGAGCTCGGCAATGCGATGATGGAGTCGCTGGTCAGCGCCGGATTTTCACCTGCGGCGGCCTTCGCCGTGCAGCTGTCGGTGCTGGGCTACGTCCTCGGATTCGTCGCGCAGGACCAGGCGACGATCGAACGCCACCTGCCGGCCTCGGTGGCGGCGCGGTTTGCCTCGCTCGATGCGGCCAAGGCGCAAAAACGCGCCGGCGACGACGATACGACAGCACTCTTCGCCGAGGGCCTCGAGGTGTTGCTCGACGGAGCGAAAGCGAGGCGGGAACGCACTCCCGCCTCGTGAGCATGTATCCTGGTTACGCCGCTTTGACGGCTGCCTTGAGGGCCGGCACGAGGTCGGTCTTTTCCCAGCTGAACGAGCCGTCGCGGCCGGGCTTGCGGCCAAAGTGCCCGTAGGCCGAGGTCTTGGCGTAGATCGGCTTGTTGAGCTGCAGGTGGTTGCGGATGCCACGCGGGCTCAGGTCGAAGACGTTGCCCAGCACCGCTTCGAGCTTGTCCTCCTCGACCTTGCCGGTACCGTGGAGATCGACATAGATCGAGAGCGGCTTGGCTACGCCGATGGCGTAGCTGAGCTGGATGGTGGCGCGGTCGGCGAGGCCGGCTGCAACGACGTTCTTGGCGAGATAGCGCGCGGCGTAGGCGGCCGAGCGGTCGACCTTGGTCGGGTCCTTGCCCGAGAAGGCGCCGCCGCCATGCGGGGCCGCCCCGCCATAGGTGTCGACGATGATCTTGCGGCCGGTGAGGCCGGCATCGCCATCAGGGCCGCCGACGACGAACTTGCCGGTCGGGTTGACGTGCCAGACGGTGTCCTTGCCGATCCAGCCTTCGGGCAGCGCGGCGCGCACATAGGGCTCGATGATCTTGCGCACGTCATCGCTCGAGAGCGACGCATCGACGTGCTGGGTGGACACCACGATCTGGGTGACGCCGACCGGCTTGCCGTTCTCGTACTTCACGGTCACCTGGCTCTTGGCGTCGGGGCCGAGCTTTTTGGCGTTGCCCTCGCCGGCCTTGCGGGCCTCGGCGAGCACTTCGAGGATCTTGTGGGCATAGTAGATCGGCGCGGGCAGCAGCTCGGGCGTCTCGCGGCTGGCGTAACCGAACATGATGCCCTGGTCGCCGGCGCCGACGTCCTTGTTGCCCTTCTCGTCGACGCCCTGCGCAATGTCGGCCGACTGGCCGTGCAGCAGCACGTCGATGCGGGCCTTCTTCCAGTGAAAGCCGTCCTGCTCGTAGCCGATGGCCTTGATCGCCTTGCGGGCGGTGGACTTGAACTTGGCCGGATTGACGATGGGCGCGCCCGACGCATCGGTCAGCACCTTGCCGTCCTTGCCGTGCTTGAGCAGCGTTTCGGGGACGCGGACCTCGCCGGCGATGACGACGCGGTTGGTGGTCGCCAGCGTCTCGCAGGCGATGCGGACCTGGCTCGGGTCCATGCCGGTCTTTTTGGCTTCCTTGAAGACGAGGTCGACGATCTCGTCGGAGATGCGGTCGCAGACCTTGTCCGGATGACCTTCCGAGACCGATTCAGAGGTGAAGAGATAGGAGGACCGCACGGCCGAAACCCCGAAAAATTGACCCAAAACGCGAAAAATCGCGCAGTTCGGGCGTGGTTCTGTCACTGCGCGGGGTTTGGGTCAATGGGGATATAAAGAAAGCTTGATATGTCGCACGGCAGTGTGGCGCAAAATCCGTGCACGGTGGCGATCAGGCCTGCCGGGGCCGTCGGGTGCGGGTGAGCAGACCGGCAATCATTCCCAGCAGCACCACGATCAGGAACGGCCAGTTGCCGACGCGGTCGAACACCGTCTCGCCGATCTTGTTGGCGGGCACCACATCGAGGACACCGGGCTCGTAGGGCGCGAGGCTGGCAGTGATGCGGCCCAGCGGATCTGCGGCGAAGGTCACGCCGGAATTGGTGACGCGCAGCAGCGGCAGCCCGGTTTCGACGGCCCGCAGCAGCGCATGGTGGGCGTGTTGCGCCGGGCCGATCGAGCCGTCGAACCATTCGTCGTTGGAGATATTGAGCAGGAACTGCGCTTCCGCCGGGTCGGCGCCGAGATCGCCCGAAAAGATCGCCTCGTAGCAGATGAGCGCAATGAAGCTGGGCATCCCCGGCGGGCTCATCAGCCGCTTGCCGTCGCCGGGCGCCCAGCCATTGGTGCCGGGCACGAACTGGCGGATGCCGAACAGCTTCCAGAACGAGGCGAAGGGCAGGTATTCGCCAAACGGGACGAGGTGCGATTTGTCGTAGCTCGCGACGATCTCGCCGTCGGTATTGATGGCGAGCAGCGAATTGTAGCCGGGATTGGCCTCGTCCGGGTTCGCCGGGAAGCGCTCGGGCTCGCGCGGCGCGCCGGTCAGGAGCATGGTCTTGTCGGGCAGCATGCGAGCGATGCGCGCGAGGCCCTCCGGGTACTGGCTCATGAAGAACGGAAACACCGACTCGGGCCAGATCACCTCAGTCTTGTCGGCAAGGCCGGGGTCGTTCGGCCCGGTCTTGCCCGAGCTCAAATCGATCAGGCGGCTGACGATGTCGGGCGGATTGGCGGCGGCCCAGTCGGAGTGCTCGGTGATCACCGGCTGCACCATGCGCACCTTCATGTCGGTACGCGCCGTGACGGGCGTCGATTGCAGCCGGACATGGCCCCAGCCGAGCATCGCCGCGATCGCCGCGATGGCGAGGACGAACGGCGCCAGCCGCGGCGCGATCGCGCGCCCGTCGGCCGGCCAGATCAGCGCCGGCGTCATCGCCATCAGAGCCGCAAGCGCGGTGAGGCCATAGACGCCGATGAGCGAGGCGGGCTGCATCATCTCGGTCGTCGCGGTGAGCGCGTAACCGAGCAGGTCGAAGGGAAAGCCGGAGAACAGCGTGCCGCGCGCATATTCGGCGGCGCTGAGGAAGGCGGCGAGCGTGACGATGCGCCAGGCGCCATGGCTCCAGCAGAGGTGCGCCAGCGCCGAAGCGAGGCCCCAGAACAGCGCGATCAGCGCCGCCAGCGCGAGGATCGCGAACGGCATGGGCACGAGATACCAGCCGCCCTCGAGCAGGAACGCCGCGCCGAGCCAGTGGAAGGCGACGGTGAAATAGCCCCAGCCGAAGGCGAAGCCGATCACGAAGGCGGGCCCGAAGATGCGGCCGAGGCCGGTGCGGCGCTCGGCCCCGTCGAGCGCCCACACCCAGAGCGGAAAGGTCAGGAACAGCGCGGGCAGCACGAAGAGGGGCGGGATCGACAGCCCCGCGACCGCGCCCGCCACCAGCATCAGCAGGAAGCGCCGCCAGCCATGCGACAGCATGGTCCACTCGGCCAGCCGGGTCATGCGGACGAATCAGAAGGCGGGATCTGCACGGCCCTAACTAGCCCAGCGGCCGATCCACATCCACCGGGTGCGATCTCCTAGCCGGTCGCCTCGTCCTCGCCGGGGGCCCGGGCATCGGCCTTGGCTCTGGCCTTGCCGCCTTCGGCCTTGGCTTTGGTCTCGGCGGCAGTGCGCGGCGCGCGCTGCTTCAGGCGGCGGATCTTGATGCGGCGCACCTGGCGCGAGTCGGCCTGCAGGACCTCGAAATCGAAGTTCTTGATGCCGCCGATGATCTCGCCCTTGACCGGCACATGGCCGGCCAGCGCGAACACCAGGCCGCCGATGGTATCGACGTCGTCGCCGTGCTCGCCCGGATCGAAATCGGGGCCGATGACGCCCTCGACGTCGCCCAGCTCGGCACGCGCCGCGGCGATGAAGATGTTGGAGTTGATCTTGCGGATGAGCGGGCCGTCCTCGGTGTCGTGCTCGTCCTCGATCTCGCCGACCACGGCCTCGAGCAGGTCCTCGATGGTGACCAGTCCATCGGTGCCGCCATATTCGTCGATGACGATCGCCATGTGCACGCGCTTCAACTGCATCTGCTGCAGCAGGTCGCCCACCGGCATCAGCGGCGGCACGAACAGCACCTGGCGGATGATGTCGAGCTTGCCCAGCTTCGAGCGGAGCGACGGGGGCACGAGGCGGATCGGCGTCTCCGCCTTCTTTTCCGGCTCGGTGACTTCGGCGGTGATGCGGCGCAGCGCATCCTTGACATGGATGAAGCCGGAGATGTTGTCGATGGTCTCGGCAAAAACCGGGATGCGCGAGTGCCCGGCCTTACGGAAGCGGGCGATCAAGTCGCCCAGCGTGCACTCGATATCGATGGCCTCGATATCGGCGCGTGGCACCATCACGTCCTCGACGTGCTTGTCGCCGAGCTGCAGCACGTTCTGCAGGATGGTGCGTTCGGGGAGCGAGAAGTCCTGCGTCTCGCCGGACGCTTCGTGCTCGAGCGCCACCTCGAGGTCGTCGCGCAGCGACGGGGCGCGGCCGAACATCGAGCGCAGCCGAGCCAGCAGTGACAGCCCCCGCGGCGTCGCGGGGGCGGTGGTCGACGGAGGCTCCGCCTTGGGGCGCTCGCCCGGTTCGGGCTGCGCGGTGGTGCTGCTGTCGCTCATCGCTCAGTCTTCAGCATAAGGTTCTTGGGCATAGGGGTCCGCCACCCCGAGGGAAGCCAGAATCTGGGTCTCGAGGCCTTCCATGACAAGGGCCTCGTCGTCCTTGACGTGATCATAGCCCAGCAGGTGCAGAAAGCCATGCACCACCAGATGGGTGAAATGATCCTCGACGCTGATGCCCTGCTCGGCCGCCTCGCGCTCCAGGGTTTCGCGGGCGAGGATAATGTCGCCGACGATCCCAGAGACCGGGCCGAACGGCTCGATCTGCGGGAAGCTCAGCACGTTGGTCGGCTTGTCGATGCCGCGCCAGTCGCGATTGAGCACACGCTGCTCGGCATCGTCGGTCAGAACGATGGAGAGCTCGGCGGGACCGCTCAGTTTCGCCTTGCTGGCCTTGAGCGCCGCCCGCACCGCCTCGTCGGCCCGGGCATCGAGGCTATCGGGCCAGCCCTCGGTATTGCGGGAAATGTCGATGGCGAGGGTAGAGGGCACTATGGCTCCCCCACCCGCTGGGTCATCCCCGCGAAAGCGGGGGCCTCGGCTGGATGAACTCGCCGGACCATGGCGAAACAGAGGTTCCCGCTTTCGCGGGAATGACCCTGTGGTTGAATGCTCATCCGTTCGATTTCTGCGCGCTTGCCTGGTCGTAGGCCCGCACGATGCGGCCGACCAGGGCATGGCGAACGACGTCCTTGTCGTTGAAGCGCGAAATGTGGACCCCCTCGATGCCTTCGAGCAGGCCGACCGCT
>JBQCIY010000066.1:0-45167 GCA_051953275.1 Devosia sp.
CGCTTCGAGCACGATCACGAAGGCCGGGGTGAGGTAGCCGTAGGCGATGACCTTGGGCGCGGGCAGGCGCAGCGACGCGAACTGGATCAAAAAGAAGCAGATCGCGGTCGAGCCGACCGCAAGATACAGCACGACCCACCACACCACGGCCGGCAGGTGCAGCCAGTCGGTCGCGAGGATGTCGGGGATGCCGCTCAGCATGATGCAGATGGCGCTCGCCGTCAGCGTCCAGAAGCTCAGGACGAGCGAGGGTTCACCGCGGCTGAAGCGGCGCAGCAGCGGCGTGTAGATCGCGTAGGCGACGCAGCCGACGAAGTAGATTAGCTCGCCGCGCCCGAGGTCGAAACCGAGCAGCGCCTCGAGGTCGCCGTGGAAGATCACCCACACGGCGCCGATGGCGGCGAGCAGCAGGCTCAGCAGCACCACCGGGCTGGAGCGCTGGCGCAGGATGAGCCAGGCAGTGACCGCCGTCATCAGCGGCACCAGCGTATAGACGGCGCTGGTCGCGACCGGCTGCGTCATGGTGAGCGCGATGAACTGGGTGACGAAGTACGCCGCCATCAGCACGCCCATTACGCCGAAGCGCCAGGGTGCCGGCGGCAGTGCAAAGCGGGTGCGGGTGGCGCGGAACGCCACGACGCCCATGATCGCCGAGGCGAGGACGAAGCGCACCGCGTTGAGCGGGATCGGATGGATATAGGGCACCGCCAGCGCGCCGCTGCTGAACGAGCCGGCGATCAGCGCCGAAAAGGCCAGCATGGCGCCGTGCGCGAGCCAGCGCTCGCGCGGCGCGACGGCAGTGGTCATGACAGCGCGATGACCAGCAGGAAGCCGCCGACGATGGCCGCATTGGTCAGCACCGAGCCGATGTGGCTCACGCGCTCTTCGCCGCTGAACTGCGTGAAGTTGTGATAGAGGGCGTTGGCCGCGATGGTGAACAGGATCAGCCCGATCGCGCCGACCGCCGGATAGATTCCGAGCGCCACCGACAGGCCGCCCAGCACCTGCACCGCCAGCGCCACGAAGAGCCCGACCCGCGGCTGTGGAACATGCTTCTTTTCGAGGATGCCGGTGTGCAGCTCGAACTTCATGAAGTTGCGCACCCCGCCTGGACGAAATAAGCGCCGAGCAGGAAGCGGCCGACGATGATGAGGATGGCGGACAAGGTCATGCGGCAGGCTCCCCCGAAACAGGCGCCCTTGCTGCCGGAGATGGCTGCGCCGGTCAACCCCGGCGGATCACCTCATGGATCGAGCTCGGGATAATGCCGGAACAGTCCACTGGTATTGAAGTCGAGGCGCCGCTTGGAGCGGAAATAGCGCTGCAGGGCCGGATAGTCGGCGATACGCTCGCGGTGCGCGGCGACCAGCGGATAGTCGCCCTCGAGCCGCGCCCACAGCGCGGGATAGGCATAGGCCAGACCCTCCACGATCTGGAATAAGGAAAAATCGACGTAGCCGGGCGTACGACCGACGAGCACCTTCTGGCTCGCGACGTTCTTGCGCAGCACCGTCTCGAACCAGTCCATGAATTTCGGCACGCGCTCATCCCGGAACTGCCTGGCGCGGCGCTTGGCTTCCGGCTTCTGCTGCTCGTAATAGAGTCCCGATCCCACCGGATGATGGCTGTCGTGCGCTTCGACGACGAAGTCGGCGATGGTGAGCTGGATCTGATGCACCCAGAGCCGGAGCCGCGGATCGCGCGGCACGAGGCCCAGCTTCGGGCCGAGATAGAACAGGATCGCCGCGGTCTGGCCGACCACAACCTTGCCGTCGACCAGGAAAGGCGGCGCAAAGCTGGGCGTCCGGGTCTTGGCACTGAACGCCTCGATGACCCCGTCGCCTTTCTGTCGGGCGACGTCCTCGTACTTCGCACCGGCCGCCTCGAGCGCCAGCCGCACGAACTCGCCGCGTCCCGGAATGCCGGTCCAGTAATAGAGCTTGTACATCCCCGCACAATGAACGGCGCCGCGAGCCGTTCCTTGATGCAGGTCAGCCGGCGCTTACTCCGCCGGCTCGACCGCCTGCTTGCGCATCGGATTGTTCGGGTGCGTCGTCCAGTTGGCGTATTTGCCGGTGACGACGCGGCCGGTGCGCTCGTCGATCGAGCCCGGCGGCAGCTCGACCATGGTGATGCAGTCCTCGACCGGGCAGACGTTGACGCACAGGTTGCAGCCGACGCACTCGTTGTCCATCACCTCGAAGTGCCGGCGGCCGTCCTTCTCCTTCATGATCGCCTGGTGGGAGGTGTCCTCGCAGGCGATGTGGCAGCGGCCGCACTTGATGCAGAGGTCCTGGTCGATGCGCGCCTTGGTGATGTATTCGAGGTTGAGATACTGCCAGTCGGTGACGTTGCGGGAGGCCTTGCCGGTGAAATCGTCGAGCGTGCGGTAGCCCTTCTCGTCCATCCAGTTGGAAAGCCCCGAGATCATCTCCTCGACGATCTTGAAGCCGTAGACCATCGCGGCCGTACACACCTGCACGTTGCCGGCGCCCAGCGCCATGAACTCGGCGGCGTCGCGCCAGGTGGTGATGCCGCCGATGCCGGAGATCGGCAGCCCCAGCGTTTCGCGGTCGCGGGCGATCTCGGCAACCATGTGGAGCGCGATCGGCTTGGCGGCGGGGCCGCAATAGCCGCCATGCGTGCCCTTGCCGTCGATGGTGGGCATCGGCGCCATCAGGTCGAGGTCGACATTGGTGATCGAGTTGATGGTGTTGATCAGGCTCACCGCGTCGGTGCCGCCGTTTTTCGCGGCGCGCGCCGGACGGCGGATGTCGGTGACGTTGGGGGTGAGCTTGGTGATTACCGGCAGGCGCGAATACTGCTTGCACCAGCGCACGACCATCTCGACATATTCGGGCACCTGGCCCACCGCGGCGCCCATGCCGCGCTCGCTCATGCCGTGCGGGCAGCCGAAGTTGAGCTCGATGCCGTCGGCGCCGGTCTCCTCGACCAGCGGTAGAATCGCCTTCCAGCTCTGTTCCTCGCACGGCACCATGATCGAGGCGATCACGGCGCGGTCGGGCCAGCGCATCTTGATGGCCTTGATCTCGCGCAGGTTGCGTTGCAGGTCACGGTCGGTGATGAGCTCGATATTGTTGAAGCCCATCAAGCGGCGGTCGCCGGCCCAGATCGCGCCGTAGCGCGGGCCGTTGACGTTGACCACCGGCGGGCCTTCTTCGCCGAGCGTCTTCCACACCACGCCGCCCCAGCCGGCGCGAAACGCGCGCTCGACATTGTATTCCTTGTCGGTCGGCGGCGCCGAGGCCAGCCAGAACGGATTGGGCGACTTGATGCCGACGAAATCGTTGCGAAGGTCTGCCATGGGAGTCCTCCTATTTGGAGTTGCGCGCGGTTCCGACTATATTGCCCGGGCGATCGGCCCGAGGCTTAACGAGATGACCGGCAAACTCAGCTACACCATCCAGTTGCGGCCCGAGCCGGAAGGAGGGTTCACGGTACTCGTCCCTGCCTTGCCGGAGATCATCACCTATGGCGTCGACGAGGTTGACGCGCTGCACATGGCCCATGAGGCCATTGAGCTGGCAATCGAGGTGCGGCGCCAGGACGGCGAGGAGATACCCGCGGACGTCGTTCCGCTGACGCGTACCATTGATGTAGCGGCCTGAGGTGGCGGCCCGTCGGCTGACCGGCGTCAACGGCAGAGCTGTTCTTCGGGCTCTCGAGCGTGCCGGATTTCGCGTCGAACGCGTGAGCGGTAGCCACCATGTTCTGCGCCGGCCTGGCGTGCCCGGCTCCAAAGTCATCGTCCCACTGCACGGCGCGCACGATCTGCCGCCCGGCACGCTGCGCAATATCATCAACCAAGCGGGACTGACGATCGAGGAGTTCACCGCGCTGCTCTAGATTGCAGGAAGCGGTTGATGCTTTCGGCCGCGTCGCGGCCCTCGGCCACGGCGGTCACCGTGAGGTCGTCGCCGCCGGTGGCGCAGTCGCCGCCGGCCCACACGCCGCTCAGCGAGGTGCGGCCCTCCTCGTCCACCTCGATCTTGCCGCCCGCCAGCGTCACGCCGTCGCCGTCGGTGGCGAGCGTCTGGCCGATGGCCTTGAAGATCTGGTCGCAGGCGATGGTGGTGGTCTCGCCGGTCGGCTGCAGCGCGCCATCGACCAGGTGCATGTAGCTGAGCTCGATGCCGCTCACCTTGCCGTGGGTCAGCAAGACGCGTTTGGGCGCCAGCCAATGCCGGATGTTGACGCCCTTGGCGGCTGCCAGGTCCTGCTCGAAGCCCGAAGCGCTCATCTGCTCTTTGCCGCGGCGGTAGACCATCGTCACCTCTTCCGCGCCGAGGAGCTTGCTCTGCACCGCGGCATCGACCGCGGTCATGCCGCCGCCGATGACGACGACACGGCGGCCCACCGGCACGCGGCTCAGGTCGGAGGACTGGCGGAGCGTCGCGATGAAATCGATGGCGTTGACGACGCCGTCGGCGTCTTCGCCGGCGGCGCGCAGGGCGTTGACGCCACCGAGCCCGAGCCCCAGGAACACCGCATCGTATTTTGCCGTCAGCCCGGTCAGCGTGAAGTCGCGGCCGAGCGCCTTGCCGTTCTCGATCGTGATGCCGCCAATGGCGGTCACGTAGTCCACCTCATGCTGGGCGAAATTGTCCACCGTCTTGTAGAACGCAATTCCGTATTCGTTGAGGCCGCCGGGTTTGGGTTTCGCGTCGAACACGGTCACCGTGTGGCCGTGCATGGACAGCCGGTGCGCGCAGGCAAGGCCCGCCGGGCCGGCGCCGACGACGGCCACGTGCTTGCCGGTCTCCGCGCCGCGGGCAAAGAACTGTGCGTTCTGCTGCATCGCGACGTCGGTCGCATAGCGCTGGAGCATGCCGATCTTGACCGGCTTGCCCTCGGCCTCTTCGCGCACGCAGGCTTCCTCGCACAGCTGCTCGGTGGGGCAGACGCGGGCGCACATGCCGCCCAGGATGTTCTGCTCGAAGATCGTCTTGGCGGCGCCCAGCGGATTGTCGGTCAGGATCTCGCGAATGAAGAGCGGGATGTCGATAGAGGTCGGGCAGGCATTCTGGCACGGCGCGTCGTAGCAGAAGTAGCAGCGGTCGGCCTCGACGAAGGCCTCGTGCTCGACAAACGGCGGGTGCAGGTCGGCGAAATTGGACACGTACTGGTTCTCGGCCAGCCGTCCCGCCGCAATACCGTCCTTGAGGATCCCCTCGCCCATCCGCTTGTCCCTCCCGAACAGGTCAGGGCCGAACGCTAACACAGCCGGAAATTTTATCAATCGGTCAAAAATTGCCGTTCCGGACCGCGGCGGAACCGTCCAGCCTGCGACCAGTTGTCAAATGTGATCGCCCCTCGGGAACCCGGCCGAGCGACTCGAAGACTCTTCTCTATCCGATTGAATCGTGGGAATTTTCACCGGCTCAGTCTAGCCTGGTGCAGTCGCAGTCTCGTGATGCCCTTCAGCAACAGTTCATGGAACGGCTTTCGGGCGCCTGATTCTCGCCACATCCAACCGCTTGGGTTCACGCGTCGTTAACTAGCGTGAGTAGGTTGTTTGATTAAGCACATCGTTGTCGCGGCCCTTCTTGTCACGGGTTGTTGTTCGTTCGTGACGGGAGATAGTTTCGCTGGCGACAATCAATGCGGTGGAGCGTCCTGGTATTCTTTGCCTGGACAGAAAACCGCAAGTGGGGAACGGATGAACCCCAACGCCATGACTGCAGCCCACAAGACTCTGCCGCTGGGCTCGGTTGTAAAGGTGGTGGACCAGCGGAGCGGGCGGTCGGTCCGGGTCACCATCAACGACAGAGGCCCCTATGTGAGGGGCCGGATCATCGATCTGAGCCGCGCGGCGGCCCGGCAACTGGGAATCATCCCCTCAGGAGTCGGCAGCGTCTGCCTCGTTCGGGTCTGACCGATCCAATATATCGAAAAGGGCGTCGCGACCGCGGCGCCCTTTTTCTTTTGTCTCAAGGAAAGCCGCCCGAGGCCGGCACGTGCGACCGCAGTCGGGGATCCTCTCCCGTTTACGGGGGAGGGGAACCACGCGTCAGCGTGGTTGGAGGGGGTGGCCGCTTGCACAATCCCTCCGCACCGTCATCTGGTCTCGGTTCCGTCATCCGCGGGCTTGACCCGCGGACCCAGCCGGACTCTCCACACACCCCGGAGGCCGAAGTCGGCGCCCTCCCCTGTGCGGAGTACGGGGGAGGACCCGACTGCCGTTTCTGCGTTCCCCCTAACCGGCACCTCTATCCCCGAAATCCGCACGAAAGATCGACGCCCCGCCAATCGCTTGTACGATTTCCACCGGCACACCAATCCATGCCCCCTCGCACCTGCCGTATATTCCCCGCGCTGTCCGCTGCATAACGCGGGGCCGTGACGAGCGGCCGGGCGGACAGGACGGGTGGAGCGGTGGTCGCACGGCTCCAGGGTCAGCGTTCGGGTCGCGGGACGGCAGGTCCGGGCGCACACAGCAGGAAGCCACTCTCAGCTTCCGAGCTCGTCCGGGGAGCCTGAGGTCCGTCCTCCCTCCCGACTGACCCCAAAATCCCGCCGCGGAGCAGCGCTGGGTGTCTCACCTGGCCTTAAAGTTCGGAGGCGCCCGGCGCGCTCCGTCCGTGGGACCGGGTTTGTCCCGCGGCAAGGTCGTCACCCGGCGCCGCTGGCGGCCGGGAGCTCCGTCCTGCGCTTGACGATCCAGTGCCTCTCCCGCTCATTGTGCCCATCGAATTGAAGGAGTTCTGCATGTCCATCCGCCCCTGGTCCGAAACTGCCGGTGCGCTCATCGATGTCGCGATGGGGCGGGCGCCGGCCGATATGCTGATCCGCAACGGGCGCTGGGTGAATGTGCATTCGGGCGAGATCCTTTCCGGCACCGACGTCGCCATCAAGGCTGGACGCTTCGCCGCCGTCGGCCCCGACCTCGCCTACACGCAGGGCCCCTCGACGACCGTGATCGACGCGCGGGACCGCTACCTCGTGCCGGGCCTCTGCGACGGGCACATGCACGTAGAAAGCGGCATGGTCACGGTCACCGAATTCTGCCGCGCGGTGATCCCGCACGGCACCACCAGTATGTTCATCGATCCGCACGAGATCGCCAACGTCCTCGGCCTCAACGGCGTGCGGCTGATGCACGACGAGGCGGTGGCGATGCCGATCAACGTCTATGTGCAGATGCCCAGCTGCGTGCCGGCCGCGCCGGGGCTCGAAAACGCCGGCGCTACCATCGACGAGCACGACGTGGCCGAGGCGATGGGCTGGCCCAATATCATCGGGCTCGGTGAAATGATGAATTTCCCTGGCGTCGCCCACAAGGATCCCAAGATGCTGGCCGAGATCGCCGCCACGCAAAAGGCGGGCAAGACCGTGGGCGGCCACTATGCTTCTCTCGACCTTGGAAAGATGTTCTACGGCTATGTTGCGGGCGGTCCGGCCGACGATCATGAGGGAACGCGGGCCATCGATGCCATGGCGCGCGTTCGCCTGGGCATGCGCGCCATGCTTCGCTTCGGCTCGGCTTGGTACGACGTCGCGCCGCAGGTCAAGGCCATCACCGAGCATGGGCTCGATCCACGCAATTTCATCCTATGCACCGACGACCGTTTTGCCGCCACGCTGGTCAAGGACGGGCACGTCGATCATGCCGTGCGTCACGCGATCCAGCACGGCCTGAGGCCGATGACGGCGATCCAGATGGCGACGCTCAACACGGCGACGCATTTCGGGCTCGAGCGTGAGCTCGGCTCGATCACGCCCGGCCGGCGCGCCGACGTGATCGTGACCTCCGATCTTGCGACCCTGCCGATGGAGATGGTGATCGCGCGCGGCACCGTACTGGCCGAGAACGGCGTTCTTGTTGCCGAGATCGCGCCCTACCCCTACCCCGATTTCGCCAAGAGCACCGTCAAGGTCGGCCGGACGGTCGATCCAGCCGATTTCCGCATCGGGGCACCGGCCGGACGCAACAGCGTCACGGCGCGCGTCATCGGCATCATCGAGAACCAGGCGCCGACCCGGGCGCTCGAGCGGACGCTGCCGGTCGAGGATGGTCTCGTCGCCATGGACCGCACGCAGGACGTGGCGCAGGTCGCGGTGGTCGACCGCCACACCGGTTCGGGCAAGTTGGTCAACGGCTTCGTTTCGGGCTTCGGCTACACCACCGACTGCGCGGTCGCCGCGACGGTCGCGCATGACAGCCACCACATGATCGTGGTCGGCACGAACCACCACGACATGGCGCTCGCCGCCAACCGGCTGCAGCAGGTGGGCGGCGGCTTCGTGGTCGTCAGCAAGGGCCGTGAGCTGGCGCTGGTCGAGCTGCCGATCGCCGGACTGATGTCGGACGAGCGTGCCGAGGTGGTGGCGAAAAAGTCGGAGCAGCTCGTGGTGGCGATGGCGCAGTGCGGCTGCACCCTCAACAATGCGGTGATGCAGCACATGTTTCTGGCCCTGCCGGTGATCCCGCAATTGCGCATCACCGACCTCGGCCTGGTCGACGTCACCAGGTTCGATTTCGTCGACCTGTTCGTCGCCTGAGCGCCCCGCAGATGCATGGGATGCTTAATTGGTTGTTAAGCGAGGGGTGGGAAAAATCACGATCGGGAATGCACATCCGGTCGGGGGAAACGACCTTGAACGCCTCAGCTTTCGTGGTGGGGCCCCGCACCGGGGCCAGCGCCGCGCTACTCGATCTCGCGCGCGTGGTGGGATTCGACGCCGTCGAACGGTTCACCGGCCTCAATGCGGTCGAAAAGCAGCTGCGCGAGACGCCGCTGTGTTTCTTCCTGTGCGCGGAAGTGCCGGACGTCACCAAGCTCAAGCCGATCGCCGAGTCGATCCGGTTCTCGCCCAGCGCGGATATCCGCTTCTCGCCGCTCATCTATTTCTCGCGGACGCTGTCCATCGAGACGACGAAGCTGTGCATCAGGATGGGCTTCGACGACGTGATTGCCCTGCCCTACACCAGTGGCGACCTCAGCGAGCGCATCTTCCGGCAGGTCGGGCACATGCAGACCTATTACGAGACGGCGACGTATTTCGGACCCGACCGGCGCAACCGGGCCGGCAATCCGCGCTCGAGCGGCAGCGACCACGGCGGCGGCGAATTCCGACGCATCGAGATCATGCGCAACCCGCTGACGGGCATCGACGTGCTGCGCGACGATTTCCAGGTGGTGCTCTAGCCCGGACAGGGTTGTTTCATCGGCGGCTGACGATTAATGCTCACGGGAACATTCTCGTGAGCCTCCCGATGAGATTCGGTCTTGACCTGCCCCCGCACTTCCGGGTGTTCGCCGCGTTTGCGGTCTACTCCTTCTGCATGGGCAATATCTTTCCGCGCCTGCCCGACATCCAGCACCAGATGGGTGTGCCGGAGGGGGCGCTGGGCCTGGGGCTCATCGGCACGCCGGTCGGCACGCTGATCTCCCTGACCTTTGCCGCGCCGCTGCTCGAACGCATCGGCTTCCGCCGCGCGCTGCTGGGCGCCATCCCGCTGCTGGCGATCTTCTACGCCATCGCGGTGCATGCCCCGAGCCCGCTGGCGTTCTTCTTCCTGCTGCTGCCGGTCGGCCTGCTCATCGGCTGCATCGAGATGATCATCAACACCGAGGCCGATCGCACCGAGCACCTGCTCGGCCGCCGCATCATGAACCGCTCGCACGCGTTCTGGAGTATCGGGTTCTTCACGGCCGGCCTCTTCGGCTCGTGGATGGCGCAGCTCGGGATTTCGCCGCAGCTTCACCTCGCCATCGTGATCCCGATCGGGATCGTCGGCGTCGCTGTCCTGGTCGGCCGGTTCGAGCCGGCGCCGCACCGGGCCGGCGGCAGCACCGACGCGACGCCGCGCTTTGCGGCGCCGACCGGTGCCATCATGGTGCTGGTGGGCGTGACGCTCAGCGCCATGCTGCTCGAAGGCGCCAGCATGGACTGGTCGGCGATCTACATGCGCAACATCTTCAACCCCGGCCCGTTTATGACGGGTATCGCGGTCGCCTGCTTCGCCTTCAGCCAGGGCGCGATGCGGTTCTTCGCCGACGGCTTCGTGGAACGGCATTCGCCCGAGGGCGTGGCGCGGGTGCTGCTCAGCATCCTGCTGGTCGGCACACTGATCGTTTTCTTCCCGGTCGTGCCGCAGCTGTCGCTGCTCGGATTTGCGCTGTGCGGTATCGGCACCAGCGCGCTGTTCCCGCTGGCCGTCTCGGCCGCTGCGCAGCGCACCGACCGGCCAGCGGTGATCAACGTCGCCGCGTTCGCGCAGAACTCGTTCGTGATCTTCCTGCTCGGACCCCCGCTGCTCGGCGGAATCGCGCAGGAATGGGGCATCCGCTGGTCCTTCGGCGTCGGCCTGCCGCTGATCGTCCTCAGCTTCGTGCTGGCGCATGCGCTGGGCAGCAAGCCGGTGCCGAAAGACGAGGTCGTGCCGGCCGAATGAGCGCTACCGAGCTGCCCCAGATCGTCGATTTGAGGCAGTCGCCCACCGCACTCAAGGTGCAGCGCGGCGTGATGCGGCTCCTGCGTGCGACCTACGATTTCTGCTGCTTCGCCGAAGTGCCGCTGGCCAATGGCCGGCGCGCCGACGTGCTTGGCGTCGGGCCCAAGGGCGAGATCTGGATCGTCGAGATCAAGTCGAGCCTCATCGACTATCGCGTCGATGCGAAATGGCCCAACTACAAGGACTATTGCGACCGCTTCTTTTTCGCCAAGCCGCCGGAGCTCGAGGCCGAAATCTTTCCACCCGACGAAGGCTTGATCGTCGCCGACGGCCATGGCGCGGAAATCCTTCGGCCGGCGGCGGAGACGCCGCTCGCGCCGGCGCGTCGCAAGGCATTGCTGCTCAAGCTCGTGCGGCTTGGCGCCGATCGCGTGCACCAGCTGATGGACCCGCTGACAAATGGCGACGCCGGCTGATGCTCCTCGACCGGCACAACCGTATCCGGGCGGTGTTCTTTCTGCACGCGATCAGTTCGGGCGGCCTCTATTCGCACATAGCCGAGGTGCAGAACGCGCTGCATGTCGACGCGCAGACGCTGGGACTGGTGTTCCTGGGCTTCCCCATCGGCTCGATGCTGGTGTTCCTGTTCGGCAGTCAGGTCCTCGAAACGGTGGGGACCAAGCCGATCCTTGCGACCTGCATCCCTGCGCTTCCGGTCGCAACGGCACTGTTCGCCGTGATGCCGACGCCGCTGACGCTGTTTGTGTTCTTCGTCATCTACGCGCTGTTCTACTCGCTGCCCAACATGGCGATGAACATCGAGGCGGACCGGGTAGAAGCCGCCTCGCCGCGGCGCGTGATGAACTCCTGCCACGGCGTGTGGAGCTTCGGGTACCTCCTGGCGACGCTGCTCGGCACGCTGGCAACGGGCCTGCATATGACACCGTTCATGCATCTGGGATTGCTGGCGGTGCCGCTGGTACCGCTGGCGCTTTGGGTGACGCTCGGGCTCGACCCGGCGGCGCCCCGGCCACACAGCGCGCAGACGATTCGCCGGCTGTCCTTGCCGACGCTGCCGATCCTGCTGCTCGTCGCCTTCACAATCGGTCCGAATATGCTCGAAGGCAGCTTGCGCAACTGGAGCATCATCTACATGCGCGACAGCTTTGCAGCCCCGAGCTGGGTCGACACGCTGACCCTGCCGGTGTTTCTCCTGGCACAGAGCATCGGCCGGCTCAGCGCCGACCGGTTCGTAGCCCGGCACGGGCCGGTGCGCGTTGCGCGCACACTCAACATCTCAGCCTTTATGGGCTGCCTGCTGGTGGTGTGGGCGCCAAACCTCTACGTCGCGCTTGCCGGGTTCCTTTTGGTCGGCATCGGCGTCTGCGCGTCGTATCCACTAACCACCTCGGCGGCGGCTCGCCTCGGCGATCGGCCGTCCTCGCAGAACGTGGCGTCGTTGACCCTCGCGGTGCAGCTTATCATGCTGGCGTCGCCGGCGCTGCTCGGCTGGATCGCGAGCAATGTCAGCATCCGCGCGACGTTCGGCATCATTCTGCCGGCGATCCTGTCGTCGCAATGGCTCGCCCGCTACCTCAAGCCGAAGAGTTAGTCTTCGCTCGATTCCTCATGGATCACCGTTCCAGTCGCCTTGATTGGGGTGACCGGTGTCGGCGGCGGGATCACCGGCGGCACGCCGAGCTTGTCCTTGAGGGCGGCCATCAGCTTCAGCCGTTCGGCATCGGAAGGCGCGGCCTGCAGGCGGTTGCTCAGGTCGAGTACGAAGCTCGAATAGGCATTGTACCAGTCGGCGTTGATCTGGTTCAGGTCGAGGCGGCGCGCCTGCGGCTCGAGCGTCGTGCGGCCGCCGCCGGCGATGAGCTCCACGGCGTCATCGAGCAGCGGCAGGATCACCTGGTCGCCGGCAATGCCGGTTGCCAACAGGGCGTTGCGAAGAGCGGTGCGCTCCTCGTCCTCGCCGTGAGTCAGAAAGATCGCGCCGTGGGCCGGCAACCGGCCCTTGATCCAGGCCATGAGCTCGGAGTGATCGGCGTGCGCAGAGTAGTTGCCCATCGAGCGGATGCGAGCGCGGACGGGGATCTCCTCGCCATGGATGCGGACCGACTTGGCGCCGCTCAGGATGATCTGGCCGAGGGTGCCCGGCGCCTGGTAACCGACGAAGAGTACGGTGGCGTTGGCGCGCGGCAGATTGTTGGCGAGGTGGTGCTTGATGCGGCCGGCGTCGCACATGCCGGAGGCCGACATGATGATCGCGCCGCCCTTGATCTGGTTGATCGCCTTGCTGTCGTCGACCGATTCGATGATGCGGAACGAGGGGTCGTTGAACAGCTCCTTGGCGCTGAGCTGGACGTCGTCGAACATCGCTTCGTATTTGCGATAGACGGCGGTGACCTTGCTCGCGAGCGGCGAGTCGAGGAAGACGCGCGACGGCGCGATTTCCTTGTCCTTGATCAGCACGCCGATGTCGTGCAGCAGCTCCTGGCTGCGCTCGACGGCAAAGGTCGGAATGACGAGGTTGCCGCCGCGGCCCAGCGCGTCGTTGATCTCTTTCTTCAGGTCCTCGCGGCGCTGGTCGAGCGTGTAGGGCGGGCGATCGCGGCCGCCGTAGGTGGATTCGCTGAGGATGTAGTCGAAGCTCGAAGGGGCGTTAGGCGCTTTGTAGAACACCTTTTCGTCCGGTCCGAGATCGCCCGAGAACAGGATGGCGACGGTTTTGCCGTTGTCGTCGTCGACATCGACCTCGATCGACGCCGAGCCGAGGATGTGGCCGGCGTTCCAGTAGCGGGCGCGAACGCCGGGACCAGGCTCGATCCACTGCTCGTAGTCGAGAGTCTGGCGATGGGCGAGCGCCTCTTCGGCGTCGCGCATCTGGTAGAGCGGCTCGAGCGGCGCGTTGCCCTTGCGGCCGCGCTTGCGGCTTTCGAATTCGGCCTCGCTCTCCTGGATGCCCGCCGCGTCGGGGAGGAGATATTCGAGCAGACCGGCGGTGGGGGCAGTGCACCAGATCGGCTTGCGGTAGCCGTTCTTGGTCAGCTTGGGCAGCAGACCGGCGTGATCGATATGGGCATGCGTCAGCAGCAGGAAGTCGATCGCCTTCGGGTCGAAGGGCAGCGGCTTGTAGTTGAGGTCGCGGACCGTCTTGTTGCCCTGGAACATGCCGCAATCGACGAGAAACTGCCCCTTGGGGTGGACGATGCGGTAGCAGGAGCCGGTCACGGTGCCGGACGCGCCGTGGAAGTGAATGGTGACGGTCATCGGCGTGGTTCTCCGGTAGGGGTCAGGGCGCAGCGACGGGAGACGTCACTTCGGGGCGCGCTTGGCGAGGATACGCTGGAGGGTGCGGCGGTGCATGTTGAGGCGGCGCGCCGTCTCGGAGACGTTGCGATCGCAGAGCTCATAGACGCGCTGGATGTGCTCCCAACGCACGCGATCGGCCGACATCGGATTTTCCGGCGGCGCGGGTTGGGCCTCGCCGGTTGCGAGCAGAGCGTTGATCACATCATCGGCGTCGGCCGGCTTGCTGAGATAGTCAACGGCGCCGAGCTTCACCGCGGTGACGGCGGTGGCGATGTTGCCGTAGCCGGTGAGCACCACGGCGCGCGCGTCGGGGCGCTTCTTGTGGAGGGCATCGACGACATCGAGGCCGTTGCCATCCTCGAGGCGAAGATCGACCACAGCATAAGCGGGAGGCTGGGATTCGACCGCGGTCAGGCCGCCGGCCACGGTATCGGCGCTGCGCACCTCGAAGCCACGTTTTTCCATCGCCCGTTCGAGCCGGGTGAGGAAGGCTTTGTCGTCATCGACCAGCAGGAGGGTTTTGTCGCCGGCGAGTAGTTCATCCACTGTGCTCATTTGTCGCTCATGTAGGCGCTCGCGACCGAAACGTCAAAGTCAGGCGATCGCCCCACGCGGCCACACGATTCTGACCCGTGCACCGCCGTCGGAGCCATTTTCGAAGGCGAGCCGGGCGCCGGTCCGCTCCAACAGGGTCTTGGCGATGAAAATGCCGAGCCCCAGGCCGCCGGGCTGGGTGCTGTCCGGGGCCGTATTCCGGGCTCGGGTGGTGAGATAGGGCTCGCCGAGACGGGCAATCAGCTCTTCGGGGAAGCCGGGGCCATCGTCGGAGATGACGACGCCGACCGCGGCACGATCCCAGCTGGCTTCGACCGTCACCCGGTCGCGGGCAAATTGCGTGGCATTTTCGATGAGATTGCCGAGACCATAAAGCAGCCCGACATTGCGCTGAAATACCGGTTCTTCGCCGGTCTCGGGCATTTCGATGAAGATGGACTTGCCCAGGCCCTCGAGCGGCGCCGCCACCTCTTCGAGCAATTCGCCCATCGGCACCTTGGCGAACGGATCGCCGGCGTCTCCGCTCCTCAGGCTCCTGAGCTTGGCGAGGATGGCTCGGCAGCGCGCCGACTGGGCAATGATGAGCTCGACGTCGTCGGCCAGCGGGCCGGGGGGAATATCGGCCTGCATCTCTTTGGCCGCGAGCGCAATGGTGGACAGCGGGGTGCCGAGCTCGTGTGCGGCGGCGGCGGCGAGGCCGTCGAGCGCGCTCAAGCGCTCGTGCTTGGACAAGGCGATCTCGGTGGCGCTCAGCGCATCGGCGAGCTGGCGGGCCTCATGGGCGACGCGGTTGGTGTAGGCGGCAATGAACACGGTGCCGCAAACCAGGCTCACCCAGATGCCGATGACATAGACGCGGTTGAACACGATGGTGTCGTGCGGATCCCATGGCAGATCGCGGTGGAACACTCCGATGACGGTGGCGACGAGGATGGCCAGCGCCGCGAGCGCGATGGTCGAGCGCTGCGGCAGGGTGGTCGCCGACACCGAAACGGGCGCCAGCAGCAGCAGCGAGAACGGATTTTCGAGGCCCCCGGTCAGCGACAGCAGGCCGGCGAGCTGGATCAAATCGTAGCCGAGCTGCACCGTCGCGACCGTCGCCGACGGCCGGTCGGCGGCGCCGAAGCGCAGGATCAGCGCCAGATTGACCACGACCGACAGGGCGATCAGCGACAGGCATTCGACCAGCGGCAGCGGATAACCGAGGCCCCAGGCGACGAACAGAACGCCGATAGTCTGGCCGATCACCGCCAGCCAGCGCAGGCCGACCAGGGTCGCAAGGCGCAGCGGCCGCCAGTTGCCGGGCAGGACGGAGCGGATTTCCGTGCTCAAACTCATCTATTTTCCGGTGCTTTCACCCGATTTTGGCGGCCCTATGGGAATCGTTTTCGGCGCTTTCAAGGGGAAAAATCGGACCGGCGTTTGCTTGACCGGTCCCGCTCAGGGTCCACATCCGTGTGGTTCGTGACTGGGAGACTACACCAATGAACGCCACGTTTATCAAACCGCAATGGGGCCCCTTGACCATCGCCCTGATGGTGCTGGGGTTCGTGCTCTTCTGGCCGCTGGGCCTTGCGATGCTCGCCTACATCCTGTGGGGCGAGATGTTCGGAGGGTCTTCCGAAAAGGCCGAGGCCTGGGTCAACCGATCCAAGGCCTGGTGCCAGGGCAACAACTACCGCCATCACGGTTACGGCCATGGCAATGGCGGCTGGGGCAAGTCGAGCGGCAATGCCGCGTTCGACGAGTACCGGGCCGAACAGCTTCGCCGTCTCGAGGAGGAGCGTAAGCGCCTCGACGAGGAAATCCAGCAGTTCCACGACTACATGCGGAACCTCCGCATGGCGCGGGACCGCGAGGAATTCGACCGCTTCATGCGGGAGCGGAACGGCAACCGTCCCAACTACGGAGGCGGCCAGCAGGTTTAACCTGCAGCAGTCCAAACGGGAGTCTGGCCAGCCCATGTCCAGGCTCCCAAATATTTGACGACTCGGAGTTTTCGGCCGTGCAACGGGGCTCTTGCCCGGGCGCGGCATTTTTTTGCCCTCAAAGGATATTGGCGGGCTGAAAAATCCAGCCTAGCCTTTCGCCATGATCCCCCTCTTGCAAAAGCGTTGGCCGCCGGCCGCCGAAGTGCGGATCGACGGGGAGACCATCGCGGTCGCGGTGAAAGTTTCAACGCGCGCAAGGAGTTATCGTCTGTCCATCCCGCATGGCGGGGCCCCTTTGCTGACCGTGCCGAAGTTCGGCCGGTGGGGTGAGGCGAAGGCGTTCCTCGATCGCCATACACCGTGGCTGGCGCAGCGGCTGGAGCGGTCGGCCAAACCCGTGGCCTTTGTGCGCGGCGCCATCGTGCCGCTGCGCGGGGTCAACCACCGCATCGTGCCCACCGGCCGGGTGCGCGGGGTGGTTGAGGTCGGCGAGCACGAGGGCGAGCGAGCGCTGCTGGTACCGGGAGCACCGGAGCACCGGGCGCGCCGGCTGACCGACTGGCTCAAGGTCGAAGCGCAGAAGGACCTCGAAAAGCGCGTCAAGGTGCACGCGGCAACGCTGGCCGTGACCGTCAACTCCATCTCGATGCGGAGCCAGACGACACGTTGGGGTTCGTGCTCGACGGCGGGCAAGCTCAACTTCAACTGGCGGCTGATCCTTGCCCCGCACTATGTGCTCGACTACGTCGCGGCGCACGAAGTGGCGCACCTGGTCGAAATGAACCATTCGCCGGCGTTCTGGGACACGGTGGAAAGCACGCTGCCGACGATGGCGCGCGGCCGCGACTGGCTCAAGGCGCATGGCCGCGAGCTGATGGTCTACGGGATCGACAATTAGAGCGTCGTTTCAGCCAAGACGAAATGCCGGACGGGCTGTCGCCCTCCGGGTTTGGCATTTGCCGCACCGGTGGTGCGGCGGGGGCGGGACTTTCATCCCGATGGCGGTCGTCCGCCGAGAATAGAGGTGGGACTTATCGCCCCGCCCCGCGCGAACGGTTTTCGGCCCGACGGCGCGGGACTGCGACCCGCACTCCGTCCAACCCAGGAGCAGCCGGCGCCGCTCCTGCCCGTACTCTCTCCGCGATGCGCCGTTCGCATCTCGCGCCGGAGAGATGGAGACAATATAGGGCCGCCGAAACGGCCGGGCATAAGTTTTTTGTTTTGATTGAAATCGCCCGTCGTGGCAAATGGTTACGGCATTTGTAGAATGCCGGTTTAGCGCTGCTTGCGAGAGCGGCAGGGCCGCAAGGATCTATCCGAGTTCGGCTACAATCGCCGCGAGCACCGAGCTCGAAAAGCTCGCATCCGCCATGCCGGCCTGTTCGGCTCGCTGGCCCGCGGCGAAGCCGGCCCACCAAGCGACATCGATTATCGCGAGACAGGCGGCCAGGCCGCGACTGTCCCGCCGCGGCTCACCCGCCGCCGCCGAACAGGCCCTTGAGGAGGTCACCGATGTTCTTGGGGCTGCGCCTGGGCGGTGCAGCCGGCTGCTGTGTCGCGTCGGGTTGCGAGGCCGCATCGCTAGCCGTCCCGTCGGCCGGTGCGGCCTGGGTCGTGTCATCGGTCATCGGCTGGCCGGTGTCGGGATCGACATTGCCCATCATCGAGGCGAGCGGATCGTTGGCCTGCAGCTGGGAGGCAGGCACCGCGGCGGAATTGGCATCGGGCAGAGGCTGCGGCGTCAGGCCCTCATGGGCCTTGGCCATGAAGTCGGACCAGATCTGCGTCGGCACACTGCCGCCGGCGAGGGACGTGCCGGTGTCGTCGTCGTTACCGAGCCACACGCCGCAAACCATGCGCGAGGTGAAGCCAACAAACAGGGCATCGCGCGCCTTCTGGCTGGTGCCGGTCTTGCCCCCGATCTGCCAGCCGGTCAGGTGCGCGTGCTTGCCGGTGCCGATATCGAGCGCGGTCGAGAGCATGTCGTTCATTTCGCCGACGACGGTGGGCGAGACGACCTGTCCGGGCCCTGCCGGGGAGGCCTCGTAGAGCACCTTGCCCGAGGCCGTCTCGATGCGGGTGATGACATTGGCGATGACGCCGGTGCCGCCATTGGCAAAGGGAACGTAAGCGGAGGTGAGCTCGAGCAGCGACACTTCCTGCGTGCCGAGCGCAATCGAGGGCACCGCCTCGAGCGGCGAGGAGATGCCCATGCGCTGCGCCGTCTCGACCACCTTGTCGGGGCCGACGATCCAGGCGAGCTGGGCGGCGACGGTGTTGCGCGAATAGGCAAGCGCCGTGCGCAGGGTCATCTGCCCCATGAACTTGTTGTCGGCGTCATTGGGCGACCAGCCGTTGATGTTGATCGGCTCGTCCATGGACAGCGTGTCGGGCGTGTAGCCCTTTTCCATGGCGGCCATGTAGACGAAGGGCTTGAAGGTCGAGCCGGGTTGGCGACGCGCGGTGACGGCGCGGTTGAACTGGCTCTTGCTGTAGTCCGCCCCGCCGACGACGGCGCGCACGGCGCCGCTGGTATCGACGGCGACGAGCGCGCCCTGGGTGAAATGGTATTTCGGCCCCTGCTCGGCCACCGCTTCCTTGACCAGGAATTCGGCTTCCTTCTGCAGGTCCCAGTTGATGGTGGTGTAGACGACGATGTCTTCCTTGACGTCACCGATATAGGACTGGACCAACTGCTCGACCCAATCGGCGACATAGGATTCCGAGCCGGCGACCTTGGTGTGGATCTGCTGGTTGGGATCGATCGTCGCGGCCTTGGCCTCGGCGTCGCTGATATAGCCCTGGTCGGCCATGGCCTGCAGCACGAGCTTCTGGCGCGCCTCGACTTCGGCCGGATTGCCCTTGGGATTGAGGCGCGAGGGCGCCTGCATCGAGCCGGCAAGGATGGCGGCTTCGCCCAGCGACAGGTTCTTGGCGGACTTGCCGAAATAGGTCTGCGCCGCCGCCTCGATGCCGGTGGCGTTGTTCCCGAAAAAGACGCGGTTCAGGTAGAGATCGAGGATCTGGTCCTTGGTGTAGTTGTGCTCGAGCCAGAGGGCGAGCAGCGCCTCCTGCACCTTGCGGCCGAGGGTCTGGTCGGGCGACAGGAAGAGGTTTTTCGCGAGCTGCTGGGTAAGAGTCGAGGCGCCGCGGGTCACGTGGTGCGCCTTGAGGCTTTCGATCGCCACCGCGCCCAGGCCCACGAGATCGATGCCGAAGTGCTGGTAGAAGCGCTTGTCCTCGATGGCGATGAAGGCTTCGGGCACATAGGACGGCAGGTCGCTGAGGGCGACCGCCTCGCCGCCCATCTTGCCGCGATTGGAGATGAGCTGGCCGTCGGCCGCGACGACGCGGATGTTGGCCGGGCGCTCGGGCACCGCCCAGGTGCTCACCGCCGGCATCTGCATCCAGTAGTAGTAGACGACGCCACCGACGGCGATACAGCCGACGATGGCGAGCGTCGCCATCCAATAAAAGAGCCGGCCGATCAGGCGCCAGAGACTGAAGCCCTTGCGCTGCTTCTTGGCGCGCGGCTGCTTCTTGCCTTTGGGCGCCCGGCCGCCGCGTTTTGGCGGCTCGTCGTCGTAGTATTCTTCGCTCGAAAAGAAGCCGCCGCCGAAGCCGGGCTCGACGCGCTCGCCCCTGGCGGGCTTGCGTGGCCTCGCCTTCGCCTTGGCTTTGGCCGGCTTGCCACCGCGCCCGCGGGGTTTCGCCGAGCCGCCGCCAATGCGATCGTCCGGCGAGACTTCGAAATCCATGAATTGAGCCCCGGTGGTTTTCCCGCGCACGGCGACGGCTGCTCCACTGAGCGCAATCGCAGGCGGATATTCAAGCGCAAACACGGCCTTTTGCGGCCGGCACGTCACCCGACGCTTCTTGAGGCTAAATGTGGCCGGTTTATGTGGGGTTGAAGGGATGGCCCCGGCCTGTGGTTGGGAAGAGACAAGCTTGGGAACGCTCTTGTAAAATGGAACGATGGCGATTATTTTGACGTTGTTGACGCCAAGAAAGTCGCCATGCGCAGTTTGAGACAGATGAAGGACCAGAATCCGCTTGCAGGATTTGCCGAAAGTCATGCGACGGAGTTTTCGGGCGGGCCCGCGGACGAGGCGATCGATGCGGAGCGGGTGGCGGAGCAGTTCAACATGACGCGCCCGGCTCTCGCCGCCACGCTGGGGCTGGGACGCGATGCGCTGGGGCGGCAGGATCGCGCCGGCGCGCGCAAGAGCCAGCAGCGGCTGCGCGAGATGCTCGAGATCATCGGGCTCGTGCAGGGCTGGGCCGGTGGCGAACTCGCGGCGATGAGCTGGTATCGGGCGGCGCAGATTCCGGCGTTCGGCGGGCGCACCGCCGAGGCCTTGGTCAAGGACGGCAAGGCCGCGCTCGTGCGCGACTACATCGACCACTTGGCGCTCGGCGGCTACGCGTGAGGTTTGCCGGCCGCGCCTATCGCGCGATCGATCCGAAATGGTCGTTCGGCCCGCTGTCGGGCGAGGGTGCGGCGCTGAGGGGGGCGCGCTTCAATCCGCCGGGCGTGCCGGCGCTGTATCTCAGCCTCGATCCGGTCACGGCGCTCAATGAAGTGGCGCAGGGTTTCGCGGGCCGCATCGCGCCCTGCGTGATGTGCGACTATGACGTCGACTGCGATGACATTCTGGACTTGCGCGACGAGGCAGGACGAGCGGCGGCGGGTACGACGCTCGAGGTGCTTGGCTGCGCCTGGAAGCTGACGGCGCCGGCGCCGTCGCAGGTGCTGGCGCGGCGACTGCTGAGCGAGGGGGCAGCCGGGGTGCTGGTGCCGTCCTTCGCGCCGGGTGCGGAGCCGCACCAGCACAACCTGGTGCTCTGGGCGTGGGGACCGGAGCTGCCGCACAAGGTGCAGGTGTTCGACCCGACCGGGCGGCTGCCGAAAGACCAGCTGAGCTGGCACTAGCTAGACGTCGAGGTTGGCGACGCTCAGCGCATTGTCCTGGATGAAGTCGCGGCGCGGCTCGACGAGATCGCCCATCAGCTCACTGAACAGGCGGTCGTGATCGTCGCTGTCCTTGATCTCGACCTTGAGCAGGGTGCGGATGTTGGGATCGAGCGTGGTTTCCCAGAGCTGCTCGGGGTTCATTTCGCCCAGGCCCTTGTAGCGCTGCAGCGAGATACCCTTGCGGCCGGCCGCCGAGACGGTGCGGAAGAGCGAAGACGGCCCAAAGATTTCGGTGGTCGCGTCCTTGCGGGTGAGACGGCCCACGCCGGCGAAGACATCGCCAGCGCGGTCGATGAGCTGGCGCATCTTGCGGGCGTCGGCGCTGGCGAGGAGGTTGGCGTCGAGCTCATGCCGCTCGGTGACGCCGCGGACGACGCGTGAGACGATGAGGCCACCCTGCCCATCGGGTTCGCCGACCCAGCCGCGCTCGACCTCGTCGGAGATGCGGTCGAGCCGCTCGGCAACGCGGCGGCCGATGTCGGCGGCGCGGGCCGGATCGGCCATGGCGTCGGGATCGAGCCCGCCGACGATGGCGGCCTGTTCAAGGATCTCGCGGCTGTAGTGGGTGTTGAAGCCCTCGATCTGGTGCACGATGTCGCGCGCCTCGCGCACGATCTCGAGCAGGTCGGCGCCGGCATGCACCGCTCCGGATGCATCCAGGTAGCTCGCATCGTCGACGCCGCCATCGATGAGGTAATCCTCGAGCGCGCGCTCGTCCTTGAGGTACTGCTCGGAGGAGCCGCGCTTGACCTTATAGAGCGGCGGCTGGGCGATGTAGATGTGACCACGATCGATCAGCTCGCGCATCTGCCGGTAAAAGAAGGTCAGGAGCAGCGTTCTGATATGGGCGCCGTCGACATCGGCGTCGGTCATGATGATGATCTTGTGGTAGCGCAGCTTGTCGATGTTGAATTCTTCGCGCCCGATCGAGGTGCCGAGCGCCATCACCAGGTTGCCGATCTGCTCGGAGCCGAGCATGCGATCGAAACGGGCGCGCTCGACATTGAGGATCTTGCCGCGCAGCGGCAACACGGCCTGATTGGACCGGTCGCGCCCCTGCGTGGCCGAGCCGCCGGCGGAATCGCCTTCGACCAGGAACAGCTCGGACTTGGCCGGGTCCTTCTCGGAGCAGTCCTTGAGCTTGCCGGCAAGGAAGTTGACGTCGAGCGCCGATTTACGGCGAGTAAGCTCGCGCGCCTTGCGCGCCGCCTCGCGGGCAGCAGCGGCCTCGGCCACCTTGCCGACGACGGTGCGGGCTTCGGCGGGATGTTCTTCGAACCACTGGGCAAGCTTGTCGTTGACGACGTTCTCGACCACCGGCCGGACCTCGGAGGAGACCAGCTTGTCCTTCGTCTGGCTCGAAAATTTCGGGTCGGGCACCTTGACCGAGAGCACGCAGGTGAGCCCCTCGCGCGCGTCCTCGCCCGAGAGCGTCACCTTCTCGCGCTTCAGGATGCCCGAGGTCTCGGCGTAAGTCGTGACCTGGCGGGTCAGCGCGCCGCGGAAACCGGCGAGGTGCGTGCCGCCATCGCGCTGCGGGATGTTGTTGGTGAAGCAGAGGACGTTCTCGTGATAGCTGTCGTTCCACCACATGGCGACCTCGACGGTAATGCCGTCCTTTTCCTGCATCAGGTAGATCGGCGTTCCGATGAGCGGCGACTTGGCGCTGTCGAGATAGCGGACGAAGGCTTCGAGGCCGCCCTCGTAGTGCAGCGCCACCTCCACCGGATCGGGGTGACGCAGGTCGCGCAGTACGATGCGGACACCGGAGTTGAGGAAGGCGAGCTCGCGCAGGCGGTGCTCGAGCGTCTTGAAGTCGAACTCCACCATGGTGAAGGTTTCGGGGGACGGCAGGAACGTCGTTTCAGTACCGGAGCGGCCTTCGTAGGTGCCGGGGGTGTTGTGCGGCGTATAAGTGCCGGTGACGGAGAGCGGGGCCACGGCGTCGCCGTGCCGGAACTCCATCTCGTGAATCTTGCCGCCGCGCCGTACCTTGACCCTGAGCCAGGTGCTCAGCGCATTGACGACGGAGACGCCGACGCCGTGCAGGCCGCCCGAGACCTTGTAGGAATTCTGGTCGAACTTGCCGCCGGCATGGAGCTGGGTCATCACCACTTCGGTGGTCGAGATGCCCTCGGTCGGGTGGATGTCGGTGGGGATGCCGCGGCCATTGTCGATGACCGTGCAGGAGCCGTCTGGGTTGAGCTGCACCGTCACCAGGTCGGCGTGGCCGGCGAGCGCCTCGTCGATCGAGTTGTCGACGACCTCGTACACCATGTGGTGCAGGCCCGAGCCGTCATCGGTATCGCCGATATACATGCCGGGGCGCTTGCGGACGGCATCGAGGCCTTTCAGCACCTTGATGGATTCGGCGCCATATTCCTCGGGATCGGACGGGACGGACGGGTTTGCTGCGGGCGTGCTCAAAAAGGCTCCGAATCAGGTTCGAAAACCGCGTTGGGTCGGTTTAGCGGATCGGGGAAATCTACCCAAGAGAAATGGCGTTTTTTGGCCAGATTTCAAGGGAGTTGGGCTTACGAATCGAGGCGGCCGTCTCGGACGGTGATACGCTGCGCACGGTCGCCCAGCGCCTCGAAGAGCATGGGATCGGTGCCGGTCATCAGGCACTGGGTGTCGAGCGCCTCGAGCGCGCCAAACAGGGCAGCGCGGCGATCGGGATCGAGGTGGGCGGCGATCTCGTCGAGCAGCAGGAACGGCACGATGCCGGTCTGCGCCTTGACCAGCCGGGCGTGGGCGAGGATCAGCCCGACCAGCAAGGCCTTCTGCTCGCCGGTCGAGCCCAGCGCGGCGGGCATCTGCTTTTGCGCATAGAGCACTTCGAGATCGACGCGATGCGGTCCGGCGATGGTGCGGCCGGCGGCACGATCGAGGGCACGCGTCTCACTCCAGAGCCGGCGCAGCTCGGCTTCGAGATCGGGCGAGGAGGCGGGCGTGTGCCGGTCCTCGAACAGCGGCGTCAGGGCCAGCTGCGCGGCGGGGAAGGCCTGGTCGTCGAGGCTCTCGGCGATGCGGGCCTGAAGATGGCTGACCGCATCGACGCGGGCGAAATGCAGCGCCGCGGCGTGCGCGGCCATCTCGGCTTCGAGCGCATTGAGCCAGAGCGGATCGGCATCCTCCTCGAGCAGCCGGTTGCGCTGGCGCATGGCCCTCTCGTAGTCGCTCACCGCCGCCGAATGCGAGGGGATGAGGGTCGTCACCAACCGGTCGAGGAAGCGACGGCGCTCGCCGGCAGGGCCGGTGAACAATCCGTCCATGGCGGGCGTCAGCCAGAGCAGGCGCAGATAGTCGCTCATCTGCTCGATGGTCTTGGCGTTGGCGCCGTTGATGCGCACCCGGCGGCCACCATCGTCGGCGGCGCCGGTGCCGATGTCGGCCGGACCATCCGGCGTCTCGACCGTCGCGGCGACGGCCCAGGGCTGGTCCGACGCCTGGTTGCCGAGCGTATCGAACGCAGCGCGGCGCAGGCCACGGCCGGGCGAGAGCAGCGACACGGCCTCGAGCAGGTTGGTCTTGCCGGCGCCGTTCGGCCCGGTCAGCACCAGGTGCCGGCCGTCCATGTCGAGGGCGGCAGCGGCATAGTTGCGGAAGGCGCTGAGGCGCAAACGGGAGAGATAGCGGGCGGGCATGGCCGGTGAGGTAGCACAAAATGCCTGCAGTCGGTCACCCTCCCCCTCACCGGCAGGGGCTAGCGGAGATCGGAGCGAAGCGGCATAGCGGAGCTTGGGGCGAGGCACGCTCAATGCCGCTGCTCCCCTCCTCTGGCTCGATGACGGACTTAGCGAAGGCTAGGTCCTATCTCGCTTCGTCCCCCGCAAGGGGGGAGGTGCGCCGACTGACAGATCGCCCATTCACACCCGCATCGGCATCAACACGTAGAGGGCTTTGGCCTCGCCGTCTTCCTTGACCAGCGTGGGGGAGCCGGCGTCGTTGAAGAGGAACACGGCGTTGTCGGACTTGATCTGGCCGATGATGTCGAGCAGGTAGCGAGCGTTGAAGCCGATCTCGAAGGTTTCGGGCTCGAACTCGACGGCGACCTCTTCGGTGGCGGTGCCGTGATCGGGGTTGGTGACGCTGAGCTCGAGGTTGCCGTCCTTGACCGAGAGCTTCACGGCCTTGCCGCCGCGGTCGGACGCGATGGTCGAGACGCGGTCGACGGCGACCGCGAAGGAGCCGCGGTCGACGGTCAACTGCTTGTCGTTGTTCTTGGGCGTGACGCGATCGTAGTCGGGGAAGGTGCCTTCGATGAGCTTGCTCAGCAGCACCACGCCATCGAGGGTGAAGCGGATCTTGGTGTCGGAGATCTCGACGCCGACGTCACCCTCGGCGCCGTCAAGGAGCTTCTGCACTTCGCCGACGGTCTTTTTCGGAATGATGATGCCCGGCATGCCGCGGCTTCCCGGCGGGGCATCGGTTTCGGCCCGGGCCATGCGGTGGCCATCGGTCGCGACGGCGCGCAGCATCGGCACCTTGTCGACCTCGAGCGTGTGCACGTAGATGCCGTTGAGGTAGTAGCGCGTCTCCTCGTTGGAGATGGCGAACTGGGTGCGCTCGATCAGCTCGCGCAGGGTCGCCGCCGGCAGCGAGAAGGAGTGGCTGAAGACGCCGGATTTCAGATCGGGGAAACTGTCCGGCGCAAGGCAGGCGAGATGGAAGCGCGAGCGGCCGGAGGTGATGAGCATCTGTTCGCCGCCTTCGGTTTCGAGGCGGACTTCGGCGCCGTCGGCGAGCTTGCGCACGATCTCGTAGAGGGTGTGCGCGGGAACGGTGGTGCTGCCGGCCGTCGCGACCATCGCGGGGACGGATTCAGTGACCTCGATATCGAGATCGGTGGCCCGCAAGTCGAGCTTGCCGTCGGCGGCTTTGATCAGGACGTTGGCGAGGATGGGGTAGGTGTTGCGGCGCTCGACGACGCGATGGACGTGGCCCAGCGACTTGAGCAGAGCGTTGCGCTCGAGAGTGACTTTCATGGTACGCGTATCCCCGATCCGCCAGCCGTCCGGCGGCACCAAAACCCCGTAATTCCGGGCCGCGACCTTGGCAATTCGGGCCCCAAAAGGCAAGCGGAACGGGCGGTGCGACGGCGGGAAGTCCCCAGCGGCGTGATCTGAAGCGGACACCCGATGCGGCATTGCCCGCGCAGTCATCCCCGGGCAAGCGGGGACCTGTGTTTATGCAGCCAAACGGGGTTCCCGCGTCCGCGGGAATGACCCTGTGATGGGGGGCGGCGAACCGAAAGACAGCCCTCAGTGCAGGTTCAGGCGGTTCAGCGCACGTTCGGCCGCGGCCAGGCGGTCCTCGGCGGCCCGGTCGCGGGCCTGGATCTCGGACAGCATGTCTTGCCAGTGCGCCTCGTTGCGGGCACCGGACAACTCGGACAGATCAACGTCCGCCCGCCGCTTCAGGCGGCGGACGGCGCGGCGCACTCGCACCACAAGACGCGGCAGCACTTCAAACCCCAGACGCAACGCAACAACAACTCACACAGCCGGCCCGCCGCGGCCGGCGAAACTCACTCTTCGAGCATGCGCTTCAACAACTCGATCTCCTGGCAGAGATCGCCGTCGTCCTTCATCATCTGCTCGACCTTGCGCACCGAGTGGAGCACCGTAGTGTGGTCGCGACCGCCGAAGCGGCGCCCGATTTCCGGCAGCGAGCGCGAGGTCAGCGACTTGGCGAGATACATGGCGATCTGGCGCGGCCGGACGACGTCGCGCGAGCGGCGCGAACTCAGCAACTCGTTGCGCGGCACCTTGTAGTGGCGCGACACGATCCTGAGGATGTCCTCGATGCGCACGCGGCGCGCTTCGCGAGCCCGGACGAGATCGGCCAGTGTGCGCTCGGCCAGCGTGACGCTGATCGGCTCCTGCGTGAGCTGGTTGGCGGCGACGAGCCGGTTGACGGCGCCGTCGAGATCGCGGCCATGGCTCACCACGATGCGCGAGATGTAGTCGATCACCGCCGGCGGGAAGTGCACGCCGAAGCGAGCCTGCGCCTGTTCGGCGCGCCGGATGACGATGGCGCGGCGGAGGTCGAGGTCGAAGCCGCCGATCGGCACCACGAGGCCGCCGCTGAGGCGCGAGCGCACCCGCTCGTCGAGCATTTCGAGATCGCGCGGCGGCGCATCGCCCGCCACCACAACCTGCTTGGCGCCGGTCAACAGCGTGCCCAGCGTATGGCCGAACTCGGTGGCCGACTTGCCCTGCAGGAACTGCATGTCGTCGATGAGGAGGAGATCGACGCGCCGGAGCCAGTCCTTGAGCGCGATGGCCGATTGCCGCTGCACCGCCGTGATGAAGTGGTACATGAAGTGGTCGGCGGTCAGATAGACGATGTTGCGGCCGGGCTCGGCAGCGCCGGCGGCCCAGGCGATGGCATTGAGCAGATGCGATTTGCCCAGGCCCACCGTCGAATGGATATAGACCGGATTGAAGCTCACGGTACCGTTGAGGGCGGCGCTCGCCACCTGCTTGGCGATGCCCAGGGCGATCTCGTTGCTGGCGCCGGGCACGAAGCTGTCGAACGTCATTTTAGGATCGAGCGCGGAGCCCGACAGCGCGTCGCCGCGGGGCGGGATCACGTCGCGATGCGGCTTGCTCGCCGGGGCGGGTTCGGCCTGCGCCTCGGGCAGCACCTCGACCGGTGGATTGAGGCGGGGCCGCGCCTGGCCGTTGACGCGCACGGTGAAATGCAGCCGCGTGACGTCGGGCGACTCCGTCTTGAAGGTGTCGAGAATCTTTTCGGCGTAGTTGGACTGGATCCAGGAACACAGGAACCGCGTCGGCACGCTCAGATGCGCCTTGTCGTCGACGATCTCCTCGAGCTCGAGGCGCGCAAACCAGGAATTGAACACGTCCTCGCCGACGGCGGCCCGCAGCCGGGCGCGAACGCGCTGGAACAACTCGGTCTCGCTGCGGTCGCTCACGACTGACCGCAACATTGCCGGCTTGTCGCCTGCTGTCCCCGGGATTTCGCCTTTGCCCAATTCATTGCGCGCACCGCTCGCACCCGCCGCCATTCCTACCTGCCTCGCCCGCCGATAGGGGTCCTTTGCGGACCCTCTGTCCGTTACCCTTGCCTGCCGAACGACAGACAAAACCACCAACCCGCCGCAAAGTATTGCGGCCCGGCCGTACTCGCTTTTACTTGACGCCGAGGGCTTAGCGCCCCGGCTCGCTATTATCTCTCACGCACACGCAAGACGATAATGTCACCACCCAAACTCGCCGCAACGGGATGGACTGTCCGAAACCAACTACTGCGGGTCCCAACCCTCGCGGTAGATTTGTCCGGCGACCCAACGCACGTCTGTCTTCTGAAAAGTCCGGCGGGAGGACCGCCGTTTCCCCATCCAACGAAGTCACCTTAGCGCAGCCACATTTCGGCCCGCAACCGACTCTTTTGACAAAGTTGGGCTTGACAGGAGGGACTGTCGGCGAGGGCGGAAAATGGTTTTTCCGGGCCACCGCACGGGGCCGCAAAGCAAGCAATTGTGACTCAATGATGAATCTTCGACGACGGGGATTTCCGGAGAACCGTTCTAGATTTCCAGCAAGGGCAGCAAATGGAAAGATTCATCCACGCGATGGCCTGAGATGCCTGAAAATGCTAGCGTTTCGTGAATCGCGGCAGGTGTCGCAGAACTGCCACACAGGCCGCAGCAGAGTGTCGCGCGGCAAAGAAAAAGGCCCCTTGCGGGGCCTTCGGATCGTCACGTCGGGAGCGGTGCGGTCAGGCCTTGAGGGCCTTCACGCGGGCATTGAGGCGGCTCACCTTGCGGGCGGCGACGTTGGCGTGGACAATGCCCTTCTGCGACGACCGTGCGATCTCCGGCTCAGCCGCCTTGAGGGCCGCAACGGCTTCGTCATGCTTGCCGCCGGCGATGGCTTCCTCGACCTTGCGGATGAAGGTGCGCATGCGCGAGCGCCGCGACTTGTTGATCTCGGTGCGCGCCACGATCTTGCGGGCCGACTTCTTTGCCGAGGCGGAATTGGCCATCTGACGTCCTTTTTGGCCGGCCGCGCCAAACCCCGCTGGGACCGGCTCGGAAACGGCATGAAAATGAAAGCGGCGGCACCGGGCCGCCAAAGCTGGCGGGTGTATAGTGGGACGAGCCGTGCCAGTCAACCGGAATCCGGCGCGAAACGGTCGCGAAAGGGCGCTCGCTCGGCCAACCGCGGTTTCTTCCGGCTCTGTCCGACCGATCGCGAAGAGCGCTCGCTCGGCCAACCGTTCAGGGCTTCTGGCACACCGGGCAGTAGAAGGTCGAGCGGCCGGACTGGACGATGCGCTTGATGGTGCCCCGGCAGCCCGGAGTGTGGCAGGGCTCGCCTTCGCGGTCGTAGACGTCGAAGCGGTGCTGGAAATAGCCCGAGCCGCCGTCGGCAGCGCGGAAATCGCGGAGCGTCGAGCCGCCCGCCTCGATGGCCTCGGTGAGCACCGAGCGGACGCCGTCGGCGAGAAGATCGAGCCGGGCGGAGGGCTTGCCGGATTTCAGCACCAGCTTTTTGGCGGGCACGGTCGGGCGGATATGGGCGCGCCACAGCGCCTCGCTGACATAGATGTTGCCCAGGCCCGCAACGACGCGCTGATCGAGCAGGGCCGCCTTCATCGGCGCCGACTTGCCCTTGAAGCGGGCCGCCATCTCCTCGGGGTTGAAGCCGTTGCCCAGCGGTTCCGGCCCGAGGCCCTCGAGATAGGGCGAGTCTTCCTCGCGCTCGAACAGGTCCATGAAGCCGAAGCGGCGGGCATCGGTATAGATGAGCGTCAGCCGGCCGCGGTCCGGGTGCGTCAGCTGCATGACCACGTGGTCGTGCTTTTCGTCCTCGGCCGGCTCGTAATAACGCGACGGCTCCTTGTACCTGCCCTCGGCAAAGCGGAAGGCGCCGGTCATGCCCAGATGCCCCAGCCAGGTCTTGCCCGAGCTCAGCCGGAACAGCAGGTATTTGGCGCGGCGGCCGACCGTAACGATGGTCTGGCCTTCGAGTGCCTTGATGAAGCCCTGTGGGAACGGAAAGCGCAGGTTTGCGCGGTTGAGCGTGACCTTGTCGATGCGGGCGCCTTCGAGATACGGCGCAAGGCCGCGGCGAACGGTTTCGACCTCGGGAAGTTCGGGCATTGCTCAACCATGTGCCGGATTGGCCAATTCCAAGCGGCAGACACCTTCTATATAGACACCGCCAACAGGCGAAAGGCTGACACAAATGGCTGAAACCACGCATTTCGGCGAACGCACCGTGCCGCTCACGGAAAAGCAGGGGCTGGTCAACGACGTGTTCCACCGCGTGGCCGACCGCTACGACCTGATGAACGACCTGATGAGCGGGGGCGTCCACCGCCTCTGGAAGGACGCGATGGTGGCGCGGCTAGCGCCGCCGAAGTCCGGGACCCTGCCCTATCGCGTGCTCGACATGGCCGGCGGCACCGGCGACATCGCCGAGCGCATCCTCAACGCTTCGGTCGGCTACGCCGAGGTCACGGTCAGCGACATCAACACCGACATGCTGCGGGTGGGCGAGGAACGCGCCAGACACTGGCGGTTCGGGGCGCAGGCGAAATTCGTCGAGGCGAACGCCGAGGCGCTGCCGTTCGAGGACGAGAGCTTCGACGCCTATACGATCGCCTTCGGCATCCGCAACGTGCCGCGGATCGAAGTGGCGCTGCAGGAGGCGTACCGCGTGCTGAAGCGTGGGGGCCGGTTCCTCTGCCTCGAATTTTCGTCGGTCGACCTGCCGGGGCTCGACCGGCTCTACAAGGCGTGGAGCGACCGCGCCATTCCGCCGATCGGCCGCGCCGTGACGGGCGATGCGCAGCCCTACCAGTACCTCATCGAATCGATCCGCAAGTTCCCGCCGCCGGGCCGCTTTTCCGCGATGCTCGAGCGGGCCGGGTTCAAGCGCGTGACGCATACGGCGATGAGCGGCAACATCGCGGCGCTGCATGGCGCGTGGAAGCTCTGACGCATGGGCCTTGCCGCGACCTTCCGCCTGATGCGCGCGGGCTTCATCCTCGCGCGTGAAGGGGCGTTCTCGATCGTCGACACCGCGGCGTTGCCGCCGGTGATGAAGACGGCGGTCAAACTCGGCCGGCTGTTCGAGCGCGGCGAGGTGCGGCGGCGCGGGCCGGCGGACAATTTCCGCGTGGCGCTCGACAAGCTCGGGCCGACCTATGTGAAGCTCGGGCAGACCTTTGCGACGCGCCCCGACATCGTGGGGCCGAAGGTTGCGGCGAGCCTGGCGCAGTTGCAGGACAAGATGGCGCCGTTCGATCCGGCGCTGGTGCCGGCGCTGCTGAGCGAAGCGTTGCACGAGAAGGCGGCCGACCTCACCGAGATCTCGCCGCCGATCGCGGCGGCCTCGATCGCGCAGGTGCATCGCGCCGTGCTGGTCGACCGCGACGGCCGCAACGACGTGGCGGTCAAGATCATCCGGCCCGGCATCAAGGACCGCTTCCGCCGCGACCTCGAAAGCTACTATGCCGGGGCCGCGCTGGCCGAACGCTGGGTGCCGCCGCTCCGCCGCCTCCGCCCCACCGACGTGGTGAAGACGCTCGACCACTCGGCGCGCATCGAGCTCGATCTGCGGCTCGAGGCCGCCTCGATCTCGGAGATGGCCGAGAACATCAAGGAGGATACCGGCTTCGTGATTCCCACGGTGCACTGGGACCACACGGCCGAGACGGTGCTGACGACGAGCTGGGTCGAGGGCATCCCGATCCGCGACATCGCGGCGCTCGACGCCGCCGGCATGGATCGCAGGGCGCTCAGCAGAACGCTGCTCCAGTCGTTCCTCAAGCACGCGATACGCGACGGGTTCTTCCATGCCGACATGCATCCGGGCAATCTGTTCGCCGATCCGAAGACCGGTGCAATCATCGCCGTCGATTTCGGCATCATGGGGCGGATCAGCCGCAAGGAGCGACGCTTCCTCGCCGATATCCTCTATGGCTTCATCACCCGCGACTATCGGATGATCGCGCAGCGGCATTTCGACATCGGCTATGTGCCCAAGCACCAGTCGGTCGACGATTTCGCCCTGGCGCTGCGCTCGATCGGCGAGCCGCTGCAGGGCCGCACCGCCAACGAAATCTCGATGGCCAAGGTCCTCGGGCAGCTGTTCGCCACGACCGAGCTCTTCGACATGCAGACGCGGCCCGAGCTGGTGCTGCTGCAAAAATCGATGGTGCTGGTCGAGGGCGTGAGCCGCAACCTCGACCCAGACCTCAACATCTGGACGGTGGCCGAGCCGGTCGTGGGCGACTTCGTGCGCCGCGAGGCCGGGCCGATCGGCCGGCTCGAGGATCTGCGCGACCGGGCGGAGGTTGCGATCGAAACCATCGGCAAGCTGCCGGGCCTGTTCAGCCGCGCCGAGGCGGCGCTCGACGACTACGACCGCGAGAAGCGCTCGCCGCAGCGCAAGAGCTCGCGGCGGCTGATGACTGCCGCTTTCTGGGTGCTGGTGGTGATCGCGCTCTGCCTGCTCTACGAGGCCGTGTTCCGCTGAATTTGCCGGTTCAGGCGCCGTTCATCGCGCGCGCCCTACGCCTTTCGCCTACGCTTGCGGCCATTGGGGGCCGCCCATCGATTTTTGGCGCCACTTCCGGCGGGCGTTGGCAACATGAGGGCAATACGATGAAGTTTTCCCTGTTGGGCAAGATCGCCGGCGTGGTCGCGCTGACGATGGGTCTGGCCGCCTGTGTGGACATGACCGAAGAGGTCGCGGTGACGTCGGATACCACGGCCAAGGCAACGATGACGATGGTAATGGGCGCCGACATCTACGCAATGATGAAATCCGCCGACAGCTCCGACAGCAAGAGCGAGAAGTTCTGCTCCAAGGAAGGCGAGCAGCTCACCGAGAACTCGGACGGCAGCGCCACCTGCGTTGCCACGAGCGAGGGCACCTTCGATGCGCTCAAGTTCAACGAAGGCGACAGCAAACCGACCTTCACCCTGGTGTCGCCGGGTGTGGTGCGCGTGGCGATCCCGACCAAGGGCATGGCGGGCGACCTGAGCAAGGACAACAGCGATCCGCAGACCGCCGCGATGATGAAGCAGATGTTCGACGGCCACTTCGTGACGTTGCGCATCAGCGGCAAGGCGATCACCGACACCAACATGACGCTCAATGCCGACAAGACGGCAGCCGAGGTCAAGATTTCGTTCCTCGACCTGATCAACGGCACCGCCAAGCTCCCCGACGAGCTCTATGCGGTGGTGCAGGACTAAGGTCCGCAATTGTCGCGTTTCCGGCTCGCAAAAGTGCTATCCAGGCGAGCTGGAAACGCTTCGAGGACAGACCATTGCCCGGCCCCATCGATGTTCCCCTCAACTGGCTCGACCACGGCCGCGGCCTCGAGCTGCCGAAACAGCAGACGGCTGGGGCGGCCGGGCTCGATCTGCGCGCTGCGCTGCCCGACGACGAGACACTGACGATCGGACCGGGCCGCCGCGCCATGGTGCCCTGCGGCTTTGCCGTCGCACTCCCCCAGGGATACGAGGCGCAGATCCGGCCGCGCTCGGGGCTCGCCGCGAAATACGGCGTCACCGTGCTCAACTCGCCCGGAACCGTCGATGCGGATTATCGCGGCGAGGTGAAGGTCCTCCTCATCAATCTGGGGGACGAGACCTTCGAGGTGCGGCGCGGCGACCGCATCGCGCAGATGGTCGTCGCCCCGGTGAGCGCCGTACGTCTCGTCGTCAGCGATGCCCTTGACGAGACGGAGCGCGGGCCCGGTGGCTACGGTTCGACCGGCCGGTGACGGGAACGACGCGCATGGCGCTCTCCGTAGATGAAACCCGCCGCTATGCCCGGCACCTGGTGCTCCGCGACGTCGGAGGCGAAGGCCAGCAGAAGCTCAAGGCCGCGCGGGTGCTGATCGTGGGCGCCGGTGGGCTGGGCAGTCCGGCGATCGCTTATCTCGCGGCGGCCGGCGTCGGCACGCTGGGCGTGGTCGACCACGACGTGGTGAGCCTCTCCAACCTGCAGCGCCAGATCATCCACCGCACGGCCGATGCCGGGACGGGCAAGGTCACCAGCGCCCAGACCTTTGCTACCGCCATCAACCCGAACGTGAATGTCGTTCCACATGCGGTGCGGCTCGAGGCGGGCAATGCGGGCGGGCTGGTCGCCGGCTATGACCTCGTGCTCGACGGCACCGACAATTTCGAGACGCGCCGGGCGGTGGCCAACGCGGCTGAGCGCGCCGCCAGGCCGCTGGTGTCAGGGGCGGTGAGCATGTGGGACGGGCAGGTCACGGTGTTCCTGCCCGGCGGCCGGCGCTTTGCCGACCTCTATCCGGTGACACCCGATGCCGACGATCTGCCCAGCTGCGAGCTGGTTGGCGTGATGGGGCCGCTCACCGGCGTCATCGGCACGCTGATGGCGATGGAAGCCATCAAGCTCATCACTGGTATCGGTGAGCCGCTGGCCGGCCGGCTGCTGCTCTACGACGGCCGCAGCGCGAGATTTACGGAACTGGACTATTGATCTCGTGTCGATCGGCTACGCGGTTGGGACAAAGATTCTCCCGCCCCGTCATCCCGGGCTTGACGAGGGGACCCAGCCGAGTCCTCCGCGAATTCTGCTCGTCCATGGGGGTGGCCGGGTCAAGCCCGACCTTGGCGGACCGAGAGAGCTGAGGGCGGTCGGCCGCACCGACCATGTGGCCTCAGATCAAATCCGGATGGCGGAATACCAGCGTGGCGTTGGTGCCGCCGAAGCCGAAGCTGTTGCTGAGGGCGACGCCGACATCGACGTCGTCGCGGCGGGCGCGGAGGATGGGCATGTCGGCGAAGGCCGGATCGAGGTTTTCGATGTTGGCGCTTTCGCACAGGAACCGGTGCTGCATCATCAGAATGCAGTAGATCGATTCCTGGACGCCCGTGGCGCCGAGCGAGTGGCCGGTGAGCGACTTGGTCGCCGAGATGGGCGGGCAGCTGTCGCCGGTGCCGAAGACCTGGCGGATCGCCTCCATCTCCTTGGCGTCGCCGATCGGCGTCGAGGTGGCGTGCGGGTTGATATAGTCGATCTTTTCCCTGACCGTTGCGAGCGCCATCTGCATGCAGCGCGCCGCGCCTTCGCCCGATGGCGCCACCATGTCGTAGCCGTCGGAGGTCGCGCCGTAGCCGACGATCTCGGCGAGGATTTTCGCGCCGCGGGCCTTGGCATGCTCGAGCTCTTCGAGCACCAGGACGCCGGCGCCGCCGGCGATGACGAAGCCGTCGCGCGCTGCGTCATAGGCGCGGCTCGCCTTGGCGGGGGTGGCGTTGAAGTCCGTCGACATGGCGCCCATGGCGTCGAACAGGTTCGACATGGTCCAGTCGAGGTCCTCGTGGCCGCCGGCAAAGACGATGTCCTGCTTGCCCATCTGGATCTGCTCGTAGCCGTTGCCGATGCAGTGCTTGCTGGTCGCGCAGGCCGAGGTGATGGAATAGTTGACGCCCTTGATGCCAAAGGGCGTGGCGAGGGTCGCCGACGCGGTCGAGCTCATAGCCTTGGGCACCGCCGTCGGGCCGATGCGCTTGGGGCCCTTTTCACGAGTGATGTCGGCGGCCTCGACGACGGTGCGGGTCGAGGGGCCGCCCGAGCCCATCACGAGGCCGGTACGCGGGTTCTGGATGTCCTTTTCCTCGAGCCCGGAATCGGCGATCGCCTGCTGCATGGCGATGTAGTTCCAGGCGGCGCCGCGGCCCATGAAGCGGGTGGTGCGGCGGTCGAGCACCTCGAACGGATCGAGCTTGGGGGCGCCGTGAACCTGGCAGCGGAAGTTGAGATCGGCGTATTCCTGCGCAAAAACGATGCCGGGCGTGGCCGTTCGCAGGCTCTCGAGCACCTCGGCCAGATTGTTGCCGATCGAGGAGACGATCCCCATTCCGGTGACGACAACTCGCCTCATGCCATCAGTCCTCCTGCCGCCAGAGTCACTGCGCGCCGATATCGGCGAAAAGGCCAACCCGCAGGTCCTTGGCCTCGTAGATAAGCTTGCCGTCGGCCTTCACAAAGCCTTCCGCGATGCCGAGCGCAACCTTGCTGCGGACCACCCGCTTGATGTCCACACCGTATTCGATCAGCTTGATGTCGTCCGTCACCTGGCCGGTGAACTTGATCTCGCCGCCGCCGAGCGCGCGGCCGCGGCCGGGCGAGCCGCCCCAGCCGAGGAAGAAGCCGGTCATCTGCCACAGGGCGTCGAGGCCGAGGCAACCGGGCATCACCGGATCGCCCATGAAGTGGCACTTGAAGAACCACAGATCCGGCCGGATATCGAGCTCGGCGCGGACCTGGCCGCGGTGATGCGAGCCGCCCGTATCGTCGATGCGGGTGATGCGATCGAACATCAGCATGGGCGGCAAAGGGAGCTGGGCGTTGCCCGGACCGAAGAGCTCGCCGCGCCCGCAGGCCAGCAGCTCGTCGTAGGAGTAGGCGTTCTTGGGCTCCGCCATCGGCCGGCCATCCGCAATGGTTAATCGAGCGGTGTGTGTATTGGGCGCGTCCGCGGGGGTCAAGCAAGGACGCCGTGACACCCGGCGCGCTTGTGCGCAACTGGCACGAAAGCTATAAGGCAAGCTGAAAAAGTCCAGTTTTCCCGGGTGTCCATGCACGACCGCATCTTCAGCCGCAACGTTCCCTCGCGGCGTCCGTGCCTTACGGCAGTGTTGCGCATGGCGGGTTTGCGGCCGACCCGGCAGCGCGTGGCCTTGGCCGAGATCCTGTTCGGCGGCACGCACCGGCACGTCAGCGCCGAACAGCTGCTGGCCGAAGCGCAGACCGCCAACGTCAATGTGTCGCTGGCGACGATCTACAACACGCTGCACCAGTTCCGGGCGGCGGGCCTGCTGCGGGAAGTCGCGGTGGACGCCGCGCGGAGCTATTTCGACACCGACACGTCGGACCACCACCATTTCTATCTCGAAGACGAACAGCGGGTGACCGACATCCCCGCCTCCTCGATCGTGATCCAGAACCTTCCCGAGCCCCCCGAGGGCATGACCATCACCCATGTCGACGTGGTGGTGCGGGTGAAAAAGGGCGTGGCGCCGGCCTGAGGCCTATCGCCGATCCAGCTCAAACCACGCTGTGGACAAGCCTACGGAAACGGGCCGGTGGGTCAGTCGAAGTTTTCGTCCTGATAGACGCCCCAGAGGTCGGTCTCGGGGAGATAGCCGGAATAGTTGGCGGGTGAGCCGGTCGCCGGGTGATCGGTCGCGACGACCGCGCACCAGCCTTTCTCGCAGCTGTTGATCCTGACCGGAAAGCCCGGCCCGACCCAGGCGACGACGCCGGACTGGTCGGAGGCGCCCGAGTGGAGGCCGACCTTGTCGCCGGCATCCTTGAGCACGTAGCCGCCGCGGGTGCCCGACAGCATGTTCTGGTGCACCCAGCCGGTCGAACCGTCGACGTCGCGAATCTTCCGCCAGACGTCGAACTCCTGGATGATTTCGACCGGTACGTTGCCGACCTGGTAGGTCCAGGCGACATCGTACTGGTAGCCCGGACCGACACGGACGTTGCTTTCCTTGGACTTGATGGTGACGAAGCGCGGCAGCGGCAGGCCACTCGGGCCGACGGTCGCGGCGGCCTGGGCCACGGTGGGAGAAAGCATCAGGGCAATGGCGAAAGCAGCACGCAACAGCACGGCGGAGTGCCTCATTCGATAAGCAGGCTTGGACACTCGCGCGGCCCCGGGGGAGCGATCCCGACGCTTTCGCGCAAAACCAGTCTCCACTTTTGCGCGCGATGCTCTATCGTTAGGCGATAGACCTTAATGGTCACTGAAAGGCTGATCGCGCGTGACGGCAACGCGGCCGAAAATCCTGGTGACGCGGCGCCTGCCGGAGGCGGTGGAGCAGCGCATGGCGACGCTGTTTGACGCGCGCTTCAGCCCGGAAGACGCGCCCTACTCGGCCGACGCCTTGGTGGCGGCGCTGCAGGGCTGCGACGTGCTTGTTTCCTCGATCACCGACCGGCTCGACGCCGACCTGATCGGGCGGCTGCCCGAACGCCTCAAGCTCATCGCGCAGTTCGGCAACGGTTTCGACAACATCGACATCGAGGCCGCCTATGCCGCCGGGCTCACGGTGACCAACACGCCCTCGGTCCTGACCGAAGACACCGCCGATATGGCGATGCTGCTGATGCTCGCCTTGCCACGGCGGCTGGTCGAGGGCGCCGCAGTGCTGCCGCGCGAGGGTAACTGGCCGGGCTGGTCGCCGACCTGGATGCTCGGCCGGCGGCTCAGGGGCAAGGCGCTCGGCATCGTGGGCATGGGGCGGATCGGCAGCGCCGTGGCGGCCCGCGCCAGAACCTTCGGCCTCACAATCCACTATTTCTCCCGCAACCGGCGGCCGCCGGCGCTCGAGGAAAAGCTCGGCGCCACCTACCACGAGACGCTGGAGGAGATGCTGGGCGCGGTCGACATCCTGTCGCTGCATACGCCGCTGACGCGCGACACTCACCACATCCTGAGCCGCGCCAGGCTCAGGCTGATGAAGCCCGACGCGGCGGTGGTCAATGTCAGCCGGCCGGAGCTGATCGACGAGGCGGCCCTGATCGAGGCGATCGAAGGCGGGCGCCTGTCCGGCGCGGCGCTCGACGTCTTCGACAACAGCGACGGTATCGATCCGCGCCTGCTCGAGCTGGCGCGGACGCATCGTGTCGTGCTGACGCCGCACATGGCCTCGGCAACGCTCGAAGCCCGACTCGAGATGGGCGACACGGTGATCGTCAACATCCGCGCCTTCATCGACGGCCACCAGCCGCCGCACCGCGTGCTGCCGGAGACGCGGGCGCGGGCGTAGGGCAAAGCGTTGGTGAAATCCACAACGCCATTCCCACGAAAGCGGGAACCCAGACGGGGCTCGCGGACGTCCGAAAGCCTGGCCTGGATTCCCGCTTTGGCGGGAATGACGCCGAGGTTTATCGCAACTCGCTGAGACGCCGTTCCAGAAATTTGCGCTCGCTCGCCTGCTGCGTCAGCTCCAGTGCGTGGTGATAGGCGGCGCGCGCCTCATCCGCCCGGCCGAGGCGGCGCAGCAGGTCGGCGCGAGCGGCGTGCGCGAAGCGGTAGTTGACGAGCTCGCCGGCGGCGAGAGGATCGATGAGCTGCAGCCCGGCTTCGGGACCGTCGCGCATGGCGATGGCAACGGCCCGGTTGAGGGCGACGACAGCCGTCGGCTCGGCGCGCAGCAGCAGATCGTAGAAGCCGGCGATGCGCGCCCAGTCGGTCGCGGCGGCGGTGCGGGCGGCAGCGTGGGTGGCTGCGATCATCGCCTGGATGGTGTAGCTGCCGACCGGGGGGCGAGCGAAGGCCAGCTCGGCGAGCGCCGTGCCTTCGGCGATCAGGGCCTGATCCCAGCGTGTCCGATCCTGCTGCTCGAGCAGGACGAGGCTGCCGTCCGGGGCGGTACGCGTGGCCGCGCGCGACTGGTGCAGCAGCATCAGCGCCAGCAGCCCGTCGATATCGGGCCCCGGATGCAGCTCCTTGAGCAAACGGGCGAGCCGGACGGCCTCGGCGCAAAGCTCGTGGCGGATGAGGGCATCGCCCGAGGACGCTTCATAACCTTCGTTGAAGATCAGGTAGATTGTGTGCAGCACGGTTTCGAGCCGGTCGTCCCACTCGGCTGGCGGCGGCACCTCGTAAGGGACCGCGGCGTCGTGGATGCGCGACTTGGCGCGCACGATGCGCTGGGCGATGGTCGCGGGCTTGCTGAGATAGGCGGCGGCGATCTCTTCGGTGGTGAGACCGCAGATTTCGCGCAAGGTCAGCGCGATCTGCGCGTCAGCGGGCAGGATCGGATGGCAGCAGGTGAAGATCAACCGCAGCGTGTCGTCTTCGATGATCTCGCGGTCGGGCGGCATCTGGTCCTCCTCGAGCTCGAGCTCGCGGCGCAGCTCGGGCGCCATGGCGCGGAAGCGGCCGCTGCGCCGCAGCTTGTCGATGGCCTTGAAGCGGCCGGCCGAGACCAGCCAGGTGCGGGGATTGGCCGGCACGCCGTCGCGCGGCCATTGTTGCGCGGCGGCGAGAAACGCATCGGCCAACGCCTCTTCGGCGAGCTCGAAGCCGCCGAGCAGGCGCACGAGGCTCGCCAGCACCCGGCCGCGCTCGGCGCGGTAGATCTTGTCGAGGTCGAGGCCGCTCACGCGAGTTGCGGCGCCGGGATGGAGCTTTCGGAAACCGGGCGCACCTCGATGGTCCCGATTTCGGCGAGCGGCAGCCCGGCGGCGAGGCGCACGGCCTCGTTCATGTCCCGCGCCTCGATCATCACGAACCCCGCCATCTGCTCCTTGCTCTCGATATAGGGCCCGTCGGTCGCCGACATCTTGCCGTCGCGGACCCGCACGATTACGGCCGCATCGCCCAAAGCGAGGCCCTGCCAGCCCAGGAAGTGCCCGCCGGCCTTCAACTCCTCGTCGTAGTCCTTGGAGCGGCGATCGAAACGCCGCTTGTCGAATCCCGGGGTCGTCATGGCCGCCGGATCGAAATGCACCAGGCAGGTATAGCGCATGGGAAGGCCTCCGTTGCTGATGCCTATTATCGTCGGCCCGCCGCCAAATTCGACAGCTTTGGTGCAATTTGCCTGAAATTGCGCAGGAGCGCGAAGCCTTCGCGCAAATGCGTAAGGGCAGACTGGTTGAATCCGACAGAGGGCCCAGCGGAGCGCCTGACATGAGTGGTCCGATCGAGCACGCGCTGCATGAAGCGGGCGGAGCCAAGCCGCGCCGCGAGGCGCTGCTGCCGCCGACGATCATCCTTCTGGTCTTTGCGATGGTGGTGGTCGCGGTGGGCGGCTTTGCCTATGTCGGCGGCCAGCAGCAGGCCCTCAACACCATCCGGGTGCAGAGCGAGGCCCTGCGCGTCGCAGCCCATGCGGTCGAAACGGTCGATGCCGATGCGGCCCATGTGATGAGCGGCGAGCCGGGGGCGCTCGCCGGCTACTTCCGCGATGCGCAGCAGATGAAGACACTGACGACCGGCACGCTCGATCAACTGCCGAGCGTGCCGGCGGCGCTCGACAAGCTCGCGCACGACTGGGACGAAGCGGTGTCGCTGGTCACCGACGGGCGCACCGACGATGCGCGGGCGCTGTTTGCCGAACGGCACACCGCCGATACGGTCGAGACCGTGATGTCGGCAGCGCGGGACGCCCTGCTCGCCGCCGACCGATCGCTTGCCGAGCACGAGAGCGACATCCAGCTGGGGACGCTCGCGGTGCTGGTGCTGCAGGTGCTTTCCGGCACTGCCGCAATGAGCGGCATGTTCTTCGCGTTCCGTTCGAGCGCCCGCGAGGCGCACGGCCGCTCGGCAGCGCTGCGCTCGGCCGACACGTCGCGCGAGCAGGTGGCGCGGCTGTTCGAGATGGCCGACGTGCTGCAGAGCGCGGCCGATTACGGCGATGCCAACCAGGTGCTGCGCGCCACCGCCTCGGAGCTGCTGCCCGGCTTTTCCGGCGCGCTCTATGTGTTCAACAATTCGCGCGACCGGCTGGTGCTGTCGACGAGCTGGGGCCGGCCCGAGGAGGCGCAGGCGCCCGAATCGATCCCGCCCGACCAGTGCTGGGCGCTCAAGCGCGGCAAGCCGCACCTCAACCGCGTCGATGGCAGCAAGCTCTGCTGCGAGCACCACCACGGCCCCGACACGGTGCTCGAGATCCCGATGATCGCGCGCGGCGAGATCATGGGGCTGTTCCAGCTGTTTGCGACCGGCAGCAATGCCGAAGACAAGCTCGAGGCCATCACGGGCCTGGGCTCGGCGCTGGCCGACGGCATGAGCCTCGCGCTGGCCAATATGGGCCTGCGCGAAAAGCTCAGGAACCAGGCGCTGCGCGACCCGCTCACCGGACTCTACAACCGGCGCTACATGGAGGACACGCTGCAGCGCTTCGTGCGGCTCGCCGACCGCGAGAATCGCGAGGTGAGCGTGGTGATGGTCGACCTCGACCACTTCAAGGCGCTCAACGACAAGCACGGCCACGCCTTCGGCGACAGCGTGCTGCGCGACACGGCGATGACCATCGTCGGCTGCCTGCGCGAAACCGATATCGTGTGTCGCTATGGCGGCGAAGAGCTGGTTGTGATCCTGCCCGATTGCAACCTCGATCGCGCCGCCGACAAGGCGGAGATGCTGCGGGTGCGGGTGGCCGCACTGAGCCAGACGCACAATGCAGACATCTCCGCCTCGTTCGGGGTGGCGTCGGTGCCGTACACCTCGACCGGGGTCACGGATCTGCTCGCCGCCGCGGACGGCGCGCTCTACAAGGCCAAGCAGGCGGGCCGCAACCGCGTCACCTGCGCCCCGACGCAGCCGTTCCAGATGGACCGGCTCGAGGACGCGCTGGAACCGACCCCGCCGGCGCTGGTGGCGGCGGAGTAGAGCGCCGCCCTAGTGCAGTGCCAGTTGCGCCGCGATGATGCGGTCGTTGAGCGGCTCGAGATCGGTGTTGTAAGGCGCCTTGGCGGCCAGGCGCTGCTTGAGAAAGCGGATCGGCTCGCTCAGGATCTTGTCCAGATCGGTTTCGCAGGTGAAGTCGCCGGCGATGCGCTTGACCTTGGAATTGTCGAACAACGCGGTCCAGCTCTTGTCACCCAGTAGAGGACCTTTCCACTCCGGGTGGTAGGCGCAGAGCGTATCGGTGGGGACGTGCACCAGCTTTGGCGTGACGCCGAGCGCCTTGCCGATCGAAGTGTAGATATGGTCCCAGGTGAAGCCCTTGTCGCCGGTGATGTGGAAATCCTCGTAGAGCGCGTGCGGATTGCCGAACAGTGCAACGAACGGCACCGCGAAATCCTCCGAACGCGTCAGCGTCCAGGGCGCATTGCCATCGCCGGCGACGATCACCGGCTTGCCCGCAAGCATGCGATGCACCACGGCGTCACCGTCGTTGAGCATGCTGGGAATGCCTGAACGCACCGTGTGCGACGGCCGCACATTGGTCCAAGGCAGGTTCTTGGCCGCCTTCATCAGGGTTTCGCAGGCGATCTTGGCCTGGCTGTAGGGCCAGTAGGGGTTCACCGCAGGCGTCTGTTCGGTAATGACGTAGGTGTCGATGCTCTTCTGGTAGACCGAGGCGGAGGAGATGAAGATGTACTGGCCGGTCTTGCCGGCGAAGGTTGCGATATCCTGCTGCATCTGGTCGGGCGTGAAGACCATGAACTGGGCCACGACGTCCCAGTTGCGCGCCCCAAGTTGGGCGTAGGATTTGGCATCCTTCATGTCGCCCACGATCGACTCGGCGCCCTTGGGCAACGGCTCGTTCCGCTGGCCGCGATTGAAGACGGTGACCTTGTGACCCGCGGCCAGAGCGCGCTCGACGCAGGGCAGCGAAATCTGGCCCGTGCCGCCGACGAACAGGACATTGAGCGCCATGATGATCCTCCAGTGTTGCCTGAACACTGGCGCGCCCAATTTGAACTGGCAAGACGGCTCAGGCCGCTTCCGGTTCGGCGCCGAGGACGAAGGCCGTGACTTTGTCGACCGGCATTTCGCACGGCCTGAGCGCCGGCTCGCCGGCGGGCGGCGCGTAGATGTTGAGGCTGATGCGATCGGGGCCGCCGAGCTCTTCGGCGTAGAGCTTGCGGCTCCTGCCGCCGGCGTGAGCGGCGTTGGTGACGCCATAGCGGCGATCGTTGTAGCGGGCGGTGAAATAGCCCTGCGGCCAGGCGTTGAGGCGCAACCAGACGGCAGCCGCGGAAGTATCAGCCATCAGTAGGTCGGGACAGCCCGGTTCGGGAAGACGACGGGCGGCGTGGCCGCGTTGTCGAATGCCTGCTGCATCCTGAATTCGAGCTCGAGGGTCTTGGTCGCGGCGGCGAGGTCCGACTGATACTGCAGCTGCCGCGACTTCTGCGCGGTGTCGTCGTGCAGCGCCTGCGCCTCGCACAGGGTCAGCGCCGTCTCATTGTCGATATTGTGGGTCGAGGTGTCGTCCGGAAGGTTCGGGCACGAGGCCGCGAGCGCGGCGGTCGGCGCGAGGGGCAGCACGGCAATGAGCAACAGGCGCTCCATTCGGCATAAATAAGCACATCCGGCTCCCGGTTCGAGGGCCATCCGATCACGCTTTGGTGCCGTGGCCAGTGCCAACAGCACCGAAGCAAAAAGGCCCGGGATCGCTCCCGGGCCTTTGCATTGGAACGCTGGTGCAGCGCGAGGCTTACTCCGCCGGCTCGGCCGGAGTTTCTTCCTTGGTGCGCTCCTTGCCGGTCGCCTGGTCGACGACCTTCATGGAGAGGCGCACCTTGCCGCGCTCGTCGAAGCCCAGGAGCTTCACCCAGACCTTGTCGCCTTCCTTGACCACATCGGTGGTCTTGTTGACGCGCTGGTCGGCGAGCTGGCTGATGTGGACGAGGCCATCCTTGCTGCCGAAGAAGTTCACGAAGGCACCGAAATCGGCGGTCTTGACCACGGTGCCCTGATAGATGGCGCCGACTTCGGCCTCGTCGGTGATGCCCTTGATCCACTTGATGGCGGCATCGATCTGCTTGCCGTCCGACGAGGCGATCTTGATGGTGCCGTCGTCCTCGATGTTGATCTTGGCGCCGGTCTTTTCGACGATCTCGCGGATCACCTTGCCGCCGGTGCCGATCACTTCGCGAATCTTGTCGGTCGGGATCTTGATGGTCTCGATGCGCGGGGCGAACTCGCCGACCTGGCCGCGGGAGGCGGTGATCGCCTTGGCCATCTCGCCCAGGATGTGGGTACGGCCTTCCTTGGCCTGGCCGAGAGCGACCTTCATGATCTCTTCGGTGATGCCGGCGATCTTGATGTCCATCTGCAGCGAGGTGACGCCGTCTTCGGTGCCGGCGACCTTGAAGTCCATGTCGCCCAGGTGATCCTCGTCGCCGAGGATGTCGCTGAGCACCGCGAACTTCTCACCCTCGAGGATGAGGCCCATGGCGATGCCGGCGACCGGCTTCTTCATGGGGACGCCTGCGTCCATCAGGGAGAGCGACGTTCCACA